>NZ_CM001240.1:5028778-5328778 GCF_000230835.1 Clostridium sp. DL-VIII | reverse complement strand
AATATCTGATTTGGAAAGAGCCACAACAGATAAAACAAAAGTAATCTTAATAAATAGTCCTAATAATCCAACAGGAACTATTTATCATAAAGAAGAATTACTTGAAATAGCGAACTTTGCTAAAGAACATAATTTAATAATTATATCAGATGAGATCTATGAAAAATTAATCTATGATGACGAAAAGCATATAAGTATCGCATCATTAAATGAAGATGCATATAATAGAACATTAGTGATAAATGGTGTGTCAAAGACATATTCAATGACAGGCTGGAGACTGGGTTATGTGGCAGCTAGTGAAAAAATAACTAAACTCATGACTAGTATTCAAAGCCATATGACATCGAATGTAAATACAATAGCACAATATGCCGCAATAGAAGCATTAAACGGACCAGTGGAAGATTTAAATAACATGGTGAAAGAATTTGAGAATAGAAGAAATTTCATGATAGCGAAATTAGAAAAATTGAATGAAATAACAATAATAAAACCTAGTGGTGCATTTTATATAATGGTAAATATATCTGCATATTTAAATACTACTTTTAAAGGTCAAGAAATAAATAATTCTGTAGATTTTGCAAAGGTATTATTGGAAGAAGAGAAAGTTGCTGTAATACCGGGAGCTGGATTTGGATTAGATGACTATATAAGATTATCCTATGCAACATCTGTAAATATAATAGAAAATGGGATAGATAGAATTTCAACATTTTTAAGCAAAATAAAATAATATAATATATATGTTTCATAAAATGAGTGAAGATTTTACTTGGAAATGGTAGGTTGAATTCATTTATAGCGTTCTCGAGTACGGGGGTAGTAGACTATAAATGGAATTGCCTACCATTAAATGATTTAAATGAAAAAAGTAAGAAGGTGACAATCAATTTTGAAGAAACTTGCTATATTTGATATAGATTATACTATTACAAAAAAAGAAACATTAATGGAACTATTTAAATATGTAATAAAAAATGATAAAAGCAATATTCGCTTTTTACCAAGGGCTATATATTGTGGGATGATGTATGGGCTTAAAGTATATGATGAGAAAAAGGTAAAAGAAACGTTTTTGAAATTTATTGATGGGATAAATGAACAAGACTTGGCGGTCCTAGTAAAAAAATTTTATCATGAGAAATTAAGTACAATACTGTATGAAGATGCACTTAAGATGATGAAAAGGCTCAAGAAAGAAGGGTATGAAGTATATTTAATATCTGCATCTCCTGAGTTTTATATAAATGAGTTTTATAATATAAAAGAGGTAGATAAAATAATAGGAACCAAATTTAGTTTTGATAACGGAACTTTTGTAAGAAAAATGGATGGAGAGAACTGCAAAGGTGAGGAAAAAGTAAGAAGGCTTCAGGAAGTAATTAAGAATGAAAAAATAGAAGTTGATTTCAAAGAATCATATATGTTCTCAGATTCCTTATCTGATAAACCTTTATTAGATTTAGTTGGAAAACCTTATTTGATAAATTACAAGAAAAGTCATGATATAGAAATATTAAAATGGAAATAGAAAGGGTGATAAATTGTGGCTGATAAAATAATATATGAGGTGTTAAGAGTGATGGATGGGAAACCAATTTTTTTGGAAAATCATCTAAAAAGGATGGAAAATTCATTTAAATTAATAAATGAGGAATTTACATTAACCTATGAAAAAATTAGCGATAGAATTAAATTATTAATAAAAAATGAGAATAAGGACAATGGAAATATTAAGATAACTTATGGAGTTAATGAAAAAGCATTAAATGTATTTTTTGTAGAGCACTCATATCCATCTAAAGAAATGTATGAAAATGGAGTTGAAACAATTTTATATTTTGGAGAGAGAGAGAATCCAAATGCAAAGATAATTAATGATAATTTCAGAGAAAAGGTAAACAAAGAGATAAGAGATAAGCAAGTGTATGAGGCTATATTAGTTGATAAAAACGGATATATAACTGAAGGAAGCAGATCAAACATATTTATGGTTAAGGATAATATAATTTTGACTTCGCCAGTAAAAGCTGTATTACCGGGTGTTACCAGAGGAGAGATAATAGGAATAGCAAAAAAAATACAAATTCAAGTAGAGGAAGTAGAGTATAAATATTTGGATATCAATAAATTAGATGGGATGTTTATTTCAGGAACATCACCTAAAGTTCTACCGATTAGAAAAGTAAATGATATTAATTTAAATCCTAATAATGATATTATTAGAAAGCTTATGAAGGAATATGATGATAAGATTCATGCATATATTAGAAATTGTTAGAAAATGAATTATTTTACATAATACTGTAAAATAATATTGATTAATATAAATAATGGATATAAAAATAAATTATGCTGTGGTATACTAAGACAAGAAGCATTTTTATGGAGGAGATATTTATGGGGTTGAAATTTTCTGCAACATCTTTGGAAAATTGCGTTGAAAAGGCATGTGCTGAGTTGAATATTTCTAAGGATAGCTTAAAGTATAGGGTAAC
Organism: Clostridium sp. DL-VIII; assembly: GCF_000230835.1. Classification (NCBI taxonomy): domain Bacteria; kingdom Bacillati; phylum Bacillota; class Clostridia; order Eubacteriales; family Clostridiaceae; genus Clostridium; species Clostridium sp. DL-VIII. The sequence goes on along the minus strand of NZ_CM001240.1, from coordinate 5,326,274 downwards.
TAAAGAGGAAAGAAAATTTTTTAAAAAAGTGGTTGAAATAGAAGTAATAAATGAAGAAGAAAATAAAATAGATATTGGGGAAAAAGGGATAATTACAGAAGTAGAAGAGGAAACAGAGCCTTTTGGAGCAAAAGTAGAAAATGGAAAAATAATAGTAACAGAGTCTGAAAATAAAGATGAAATTATTACAATAAAGCCATGCCCAGGCATGATATTATTAATTAATGGACAGGAAGTTAATGGAATAACTCCAGTTACAGTAGAAGATACAGTAGAATATAAATTTGAAGAAATTGAACCAATAAGAAATATTGATATATCGATTACGAATGATAAAATGGAAGCATATATAACAATAAAGTATATTCCATCCCATTCGTATGAATTGATAGATCACGGATATCATAAGAATTTAGTTCTTTCAAAGAAAAAAAATAGTGACAAATATCCACCTAAATATACAATGGCAGAAATAAGAGAATTAATAAACAGTAAAGGTATTCGATTTGGAATTATTGAAGAGAAATTAGAGGCAATATGCAGTGAATATGGAGCTGATAATGTATTAATAGCCAGAGGATTGCCTGCTAAAGATGATATTTCAGATGAAATTCAAGTCTTATTTAAAGAATTAGAAGAAGTAATAGATTACGAGGACTCAGACGAAAGAGTCGATTATAGAAATAGATTTTTAATTGCTAATGCAAACATAGGAGACATTATAGGTAAAATAGTGCCTGGAATACCTGGAAATGATGGACAAAATATATTTGGAGCACCAGTAAAACGAAAAACTGCTAAGCGGGTTGTTATAAAGATTGGTGAGGGATGTAAACTTGAAAATAATAATGTTATAGCGACTGAGGAAGGTAAACCGGCATATAGAGCTAACACATTTGTTGTAAACAAGCTATACAAAGTTGATCAAGTTGATTTAAAAAGTGGAAATATAGACTTTGTTGGAGATGTTGAGATAGTTGGAAATGTTTGCGAAGCAATGGAAGTTAAGGTGGGAAATGAACTTCATGTTGGAAAGAATGTGGAATCAGCAAAAGTTAAATCTTCAGGAGAAATTATTATAAATGGAAACATATTGAATTCAACTGTAACTGCAGGCAGTGAAAATGTTGAAAGAAAGCAATATTTAGATAATTTGGTAAACTTAAATGATGTTTTAAATGATTTAAGTGCTTCCACTGAACAAGTGAAAGCAAATAATCTGTTAGGGCAAAAGCAAGATGGTGAAATAATTAAAATATTAATAGAAAATAAGTTTAAATCATTACCCAAGTTATCGCGAAGTATTTTAAATTATAATATGTCTGAAGGAGTTCAACATAGTGATCTAACGACATTTATAATAAATAAATTATTAGGCCTTGGACCATTAAAAATAAAAGACTTTAGAGAATTAACTAATTTACAAGAAATATTGCAGGAGGAAATTGAGGAAATAGAGACATTAATAGTAATTCCTACTGATATTTATTTTGCATATGCTCAAGGGGCTACCATAGAAGCTTCAGGAAGCATTTATGTTACAGGAAAGGGACAATATACATCTAACATAACAGCTTTAAATAAGATAGAGTTTACTGGTGAAAAGTCTGCCTGTAGAGGCGGTGTACTAAGTGCTGGTACTGAAATAATATTAAAGTCAGTAGGCAGCGTAGCCGGAGTTAATACTATGTTAAAAGTTCCTAAGAATGGTCGTATTAAGGCTGATATAGCTTATAATAATACAATTTTTTGTTTTGGTGAAAAGCAAAAAATGTTAGAAGTTTCATCTAAGAATGTAGAAGTATATCTAGATAAAAGTGGAGATATAATAATTGACAAATTTGTTTTATAGGAGGCTTAGATAATGGCAAGCAATGAGATTAAAATGTTGATATTTGGATTGAATGGAGAACATTATGCAACTGATATAAGGGAGGTAGAAAGAATACTTGGATATCAAGAACCAACTATTCTTCCTGATGCACCATCCTTTGTAAAAGGTGTGATAAACTATGAACAAAAAATTCTTCCAATAATAAGCTTATCAAAAAAATTTAAGTTTGGTGAAGATAAGGAAAGCGAAGAAAGAAAAATTATAGTTATAAAAAGAGAAGAAAATAAGTTTGGAATTATTGTGGAAAATGTTTATGAGGTAAGGGATATTGATAGTGAACTAATGGAGGAAGCACCACCGATAACAGCAACAATAGATAAAAAGTATATTTCAGGGTTAATAAAACTAGAAAATAACATAGTAATTTTATTAGATTTAGAGAAAATATTATCCTTAGAGGATGAGGGGAATATTTTTTAGGGGGTAAAAATGGTAAGTGCAGAGATAAAAGTTGGAATAGCTGATTTGAATTTAGTGCTAGATCCGGGAGTCATAATGACGATAGGCTTAGGATCCTGTATAGGAATTGCCTTATATGATAAAGCACTTAAGGTTGCAGGATTAGCACACATAATGCTTCCAGATAGTACTCAATTTAAAAGTAATACAAACCCCATGAAGTTTGCAGATTTAGCTATTCCAATATTAATTGAAAAAATGGAGAAGCAGGGATGTAGAAAGAGAAACCTTACAGCAAAGATTGCTGGAGGAGCATCGATGTTTAATTTCTCTGATAAGAGCATAATAAGTGATATTGGGAAAAGAAACAGTGATGCAGTAAAGAAAACATTGAAAGATGAAGCAATTCCAATAATTGCAGAAGAAACTGGTGGAAATAAAGGAAGGACTATGGTTCTTTATGCAAGTGATGGAAAAGTAGTACTTAAAGTTGTAGGGAATGGAATTATAGAATTATAAATTTTAGAAGGAAAGGTGTGATTAGGTGGATAAAGTCAAAATTATCGTTGTTGATGACTCAGCCTTTATGAGAAAAGCAATATCAGACATGATAGAACTGGAAAATAGGTTTGAAGTTATAGCAAAGTTTAGAGATGGAAGAGAACTAATTGAAAAGGTAGATAAATACAATCCAGACCTTATCACATTAGACGTACATATGAGAGACCTCGATGGACTTGCAACTCTTAAGGAATTAAAAAGATTAGGAAAAAATTATCCTGTTATAATGATAAGCAGTGCAACTACTGAAGGATCAGAATTGACTTTAGAGTGCTTAGATAATGGTGCTATTAGTTTCGTAACTAAACCATCAGGAAGTATTTCATTAGATATAATTAAAGTTCAAAAGAATTTGATTGAACAGATAAAAAGTATAACTACAGCTGCAAAATATAGGAAAAAGTTTAATTCTATAGATAATAGTGTGAAACATAAAGTTGCACAGGATTCTATTACTAATAATATAAATATAGAAAAAAATTTCAACTCAAAAATAAATAAACCAGTGTCCATACCTAAGAATAAAAAAATAGAGGCAGTCGTTATAGGAGCATCTACAGGAGGACCAAGGGCGCTTCAAGAAGTGCTAACTAAATTTCCAAAGAATTTAGGAGTTCCTGTTTTTGTAGTTCAACATATGCCAGAGGGATTCACAAAAGTGTTTTCGGAAAGGCTGGATAAATTATGTCATATGAATGTAATTGAAGCAGCGGAAGGTATGAAAATAAAAAGTGATACTATATACATAGCCAAAGGTGGCAAACATATGACAGTTGGCTTAGACAAGTTAATACACCTTAATGAAGAACCGCCTATTTGGGGAGTAAGGCCAGCTGTAGATAAATTATTTGATTCTGCTATAAATGTTTATAAGGGAAATTTAATATCTGCAATTTTAACAGGAATGGGCAGAGATGGTGCGGAAGGAACAAAGAATATAAAAGATAGTGGTGGAATAACGATATCAGAAGATAGATCAACATGCACGATTTATGGAATGCCAAAAGCTGCATTTGAAACTGGAAAAGTAGATTTTGTAGTTCCGCTAGATGAAATAGCTAATAGTATAATTAACATAATAAAACAGGTGTAGGAGGAGACATGGATTTTAATGAATTTCATAAATGGGTTCATAAAGAATTGGGAATAAATTTATCAGCGTATAAACCTGAGCAGCTTAATAGAAGAATAAATAGCTTAATGACAAGGGTTGGAATAAAAACATTAGATGAATATTCTAGAGCTATAAAAAGTGACCCAGAACAAAAACAGAAATTTTTGGATTTTATAACAATTAATGTGACAGAGTTTTTCAGAAATCCTGAATTATTTGCTGATTTAGAAAAACAAATTACAAGTGAATTGTTACCTAATAACCGCAATTTAAAAATTTGGAGTGCAGCTTGTTCCATAGGTTGTGAACCATATACTTTAGGAATAATATTAGATAGGATTGCGCCGAGTGGAAGACATAATATAATAGCAACTGATATAGATAATACTATACTTTCAAAGGCGAAAATTGGTGAATACACACAAAATGAAATGAAAGGTATAAAAAATACTGATTTAAGTAAATATTTTAAAATAATAGACGATAAATATTATATCGAGTCTAAAATTAAAGATATGGTAACTTTTAAAAAGCACGATTTAATATTAGATAGATATGATAATAATTTTGATTTAATTGTATGTAGAAATGTTGTTATCTATTTCAATAATGATATTAAGCAAGAAATTTATGAAAAATTTAGTAATTCATTAAAAAAGGGTGGGCTTTTATTTGTAGGAGCTACAGAAAGTATATATAATTATAGAGACTATGGATTTGAAAAAGCGTCAACCTTTATTTATAAAAAAGTATAAAGGAGGAATAAAGATGGATACATCTCAATATATGTCAATGTTTTTAGAGGAATCACTAGATAATTTGCAAACATTGAATGAGTCACTATTGGATTTGGAACAAAACCCAGAAGACACTGATAAGGTAAATGAAATATTTAGAGTTGCACATACAATTAAAGGAATGGCTGCAACTATGGGATTCACTGATCTTGCAGAACTTACTCACAAAATGGAGGATGTATTAGCTGAATTTAGAGAAGGTGAACTTAAAGTAACTCAAGATGTGGTAACAGTATTGTTTGATTGCCTTGATACATTAGAAAAAATGGTTGATAATGTACAGGAGGGATCAGACGAAAAAGTAGAGATGGAAGGAATAATGCAAGCATTAGCAGATATAAAGAATAACGGAAATAAAGGCGCAGATAATCAAGTTAAACAAGTACAAGCTAGTGAAGTTTCAGATGAAGCGACAGCTAATGATTTGGATTTAAATCAATACGATGCATCAGTAATTAGGCAGGCGAGAGAAAAAGGATATAATTCGATTGAAATAAAGGTTACCTTAAGTGAAAATACATTATTAAAATCAGCAAGAGCATTTTTAATTGTGAAAGACCTTGAAGATCATGGAGAAATATTAAAATCAGAACCATCAACTCAAGATATTGAAAATGAAGAATTTGATTTTGAACTAAAATTTGTTCTAGTGACTAAAGATACAGTAGATGAAATAATGGATGTTGTAAATGGAATATCAGAAGTTGCAAAAGTTGAAGCTTCATTGATAGAATTTGATGATTTAGATATAGAACCTAAAGATGCAGAAGCTAAAGAAATTAAAGAAATTAAAGAAGTTAAAGTTGAAGAAAGAGCTGAGGTACAAAAGGCAGAGGCACCAAAAGAAGAAGCTAAAAATGCACCGGCAAAGAAAACAGCTCAAAAGAAAGAAGTTAAAAAAGCACATCAATCTGTAAGAGTTGATTTGGAAAGAATAGATAACTTAATGAATATGGTTTCTGAACTTGTAATTTATAGGACAAGACTAGAGCAAATTGTGAATGTACATAAATCACAAGAATTAAATGAAACTTTAGAACAAGTTGGAAGAACAACATCAGATCTTCAAGATTTAGTTATGAAGATTAGAATGCTGCCATTAGATACAGTATTCAATAGATTCCCAAGAATGATAAGAGATGTATCAGTAGAGTTAAATAAAGAAATTAACTTTATTATAGAAGGTGCTGACACAGAACTTGATAGAACAGTAATTGATGAAATTGGCGAACCATTAATACATTTATTGAGAAATGCAGCAGACCATGGAATAGAATCAGCGGAAAAGAGAGTAGCTCAAGGAAAGCCGCCAGTTGGAACAATAAGACTTGTTGCATATCAAGAAGGAACAAAAGCATTAATAAAAGTTACAGATGATGGTGCTGGAATTAATGTTGAAAAGGTAAAAGCAAAAGCTGAACAAAAGGGAATAAATACTGATGGAATGTCTGATAGTGACATCAAGAACTTAATTTTTGCACAAGGCTTTAGTACTAATGATGTAGTAACAGATATTTCTGGAAGAGGCGTTGGAATGGATGTTGTTAAAACAAAAATTTCAGCACTTGGAGGTACAGTAGATGTAGTAAGTGAAGAAGGAAAAGGCTCATCATTTGTTATTAAACTTCCACTTACACTACAAATAATACAAGCTTTACTTGTAAAAGTTGGAGAAGAAACACTTGCAATATCACTAGGCTTTATAGATAGAGTAATAGATTATAAAGAAGAGAATATAAAGAGAAGTAATGGAAAAGAAGTTATTGTTTACAGAGAAAATGTAATTCCGTTGATTAGATTAAATGAAAGTTTAGATATAGAGGCTAGCGAAACTAATAAGAAATTTGTTATAATAGTAAATGTAGGTGATAAAACTATTGGATTATTAGTCGATTCATTACTTGGACAACAAGAAATAGTTATTAAGCCGCTAGGAAAAACATTAAAGAATTTAGATCAATATATTGGTGCAACTATATTAGGCAATGGATTAGTAACACTAATATTAGATATAGGTGCATTACTATAAGATTAAACTTCTTAAGAAGGATTCTACTTAACTTAGTTTAACTTAGTTTAACTTATTTAAAGTTATGCTGCCAGCTTTAACTTTAAGCATATTTAGAAAAGTTAAAGCGAAAGACATGGGACAAATTTTGAAGGAGGGTTATAAGTGGAGTATTCTAATTTAAGCGCTTTACAATTAGATGCACTTAAAGAGGTCTCTAACATAGGTGCAGGAAATGCAGCAACTGCTCTTTCCATGATGATAGGGAAAAAAGTAGATATGACAGTGCCAGCAGTAAATGTGGTAAGATTAGAAGATATTGTTGAAGAAAATGGAGAGTGTGAAGTTGCTGGTACAGTTGTAAGGGTGCTTGGAGATATTGCAGGAAATATCCTCTTAGTGTTTGAAAAACCAATTGCTGAAAATATAATAATGAAATTGGTTGGAAGTAAACAGTCACCAGAAAGTGAAATGGGCAGTTCTGTATTATGCGAGATAGCAAATATAATATCAGCATCGTATATGAATTCGATAGCACAGTTAACTAATCTAGCTATCGCACCATCAGTACCAGCTACTTCGTATGATATGTTAGGTGCAATACTAACAACAACATTTATTGAATCTAATCAATATGATGAATATATATTAGATATTGAAACTGTATTTTTGGATGATGATACTGAAGAAAATATAGGAGGACATTTTTATTACATCCCTATGCCGGGATCATTAGAAAAAATATTGAAATCTATAGGAATAAATTAATTTTGGAGGGAAAAGTATATGGCTAGAGTTTTAATCGTAGACGATGCGGCATTTATGAGAATGATGATAAAGGATATTTTAGAGAAGAATGATTTTGAAATTGTAGGAGAAGCAAACAATGGAATAGTTGCTGTGGATCTTTATAAAAAAGAAAAACCGGATGTTGTTACAATGGATATAACAATGCCAGACATGGACGGGATTGAAGCAGTTAAACAAATAAAAGCGTTTGATCCAAATGCTAAGGTAATTATGTGTTCAGCAATGGGACAACAATCAATGGTTATGGACGCTATAAGAGCAGGGGCTAAAGACTTTATAGTAAAGCCATTTCAAGCTGATAGAGTTTTAGAAGCTATAAAGAAAGTTGTGGGATAATTTAATTAATAATGAACAGTTGATAATGAGCAATGAAGGTAAAAAAGCCTAAAGGCTTTTTGGAAATATAAATGAGAAAGCCTTCGGCTTTCAACCTTAATTGTTAATTGTACATAGTCAATTGTAAATTGTATTAATTGTAAAGGAGGGTTAAGGATGCAAATAGTAGTATTTAAATTAGGGGAAGAACATTTCGCAGTGGAAACAGAAAAAGTTCAAAGCATCAATGATACTATGGGGATTACAAAAGTTCCTAAAGCTCCAAGTTATATTAAAGGGTTAATTAATTTACGTGGAAGCATTAAGTCTCTTGTTGATATAAATTTGTTATTAGAGGTCACTCCAGGAGAACAGCAAAATAACATAATTATATTAACAGTAGAAGATGAAGAAATAGGAATATCAGTAGATGAAGTAGAAGAAGTTTTAGATATAGATGAAAAAAATATACAAAAAGTGGATAAAGATGCTAATAAAGTTCAACCATACATAAAGGGTATATTAAATTATGATGAAAAACTTTTAACAATAATAGATATTGACAAGTTATTAAATTAATTTATTGAAATGAGGGAGAAATATGGCAGATGTCTTATCACAAAGTGAAATAGATGCCTTGTTATCTGCCCTGTCTACAGGAGAATTAGAATCGGAAGAAATTGGTAAAGAGGATGAAAAACATAAGATTAAACTTTATGATTTTAGAAGTCCTCAAAAATTCTCGAAAGAACATATAAGGACTCTTGAACTTATTCATGATAATTACGCGAGAATTATTTCCAATTACTTAACTGGTCAAACAAGACAAAATGTAAAAGTAAAGATAGAAACTGTAGAGCAGATTACATATGAGGAATTTATTCACTCTGTTCAAAACCCTACTATTATGACAATATTCAAAATGCCGCCGCTTGCGGGTACAATTATGCTTGAGACAAACCCTCAATTTTCTCTTCAGGTAATAGACGTATTACTTGGAGGAAAAGGGGACAGAAAAATTGAAACAAAAGAATTTACGGATATTGATAAAAATATAATGAAGCAGATTACATCAGGAATGATAAGTAATTTAAAGTTAGCCTGGGACAGTATTTTAGAGGTTGAGCCAGAAGTTGAAGCAATTGAAACTAATCCAGCGGTAAATCAGACTATGGCACCTAATGATCCAGTGGCTTTAATTACATTTTCAGTTGAGGTGAATAAGCGCAGTACTTTTATAAATATGTGTATCCCGTATTTGAGCATAGAAAAAATATTAGATAGACTAGTTGTACAATATGCATTTAGGAATGATGATGAAGCTTTAATGGCTGAATCAAGGGAAAAATTAGAAAAGGGAATCAATAAGGTAGAATTAGATGTAGTGGCTGAATTGGGAAGGACAAACTTGACAGTAGATGACTTCTTAAAATTAACTGTAGGTGATGTAATAAAACTTGATACAAAGAGTTCATCCCCAATAAGAGTATATGTAGGAGATGAAGAGTGTTATTACGCAAAACCTGGTGTAACAGGCAAAAATATAGGCGTTATGATTTTAGATATAGCAGATAAGGAAGTGAATGGGTATGAGTAATAACTTTTTGTCACAAGAAGAAATAAATGCATTACTAGCAGGAGAAGATATGTCAGCATCTGAAGCAAAACCGGAATTAGATGTTAATGCTATTACAGAATTAGATAAAGATTTGCTTGGAGAAATCGGAAATATTTCTATGGGGTCAGCTTCAACAGCATTATATCAACTTATAAATCAACAAGTTAATATAACTACACCAGTAGTAAGTGTTACAACACTCCGAGAAATAAAAGAAGGATTTGAAACTCCAAATATAGTTTTAGATATTGAATATGTTTCTGGTATAATAGGAAGAAACATTTTAATTATAAAAATTGCAGATGGATTAGTTATATCTAACCTTATGATGGGTGGAGATGGAAATGTTCCAGAAGCTCATGAACTATCTGAAATAGAGATAAGTGCTGTATCAGAAGCTATGAATCAGATGATAGGTTCAGCAGCAACTTCTATGGCTACTATGTTTGGAAGAAAGGTTGATATATCACCGCCTACATCGAAAGTGATTACTGAGGCTAGTATGCCCATATCAGATGCAATACCAGAAGATCAGCCGATAGTAAGGGTATCATTTAAAATGACTATTGGAGATATAGTAGATAGTAATATAATGCAGATATTTCCAATAGAGACGGCAAAAAATATTGTTGCAATAATGACTGGGGAAGAGAATAGTGAAAAGGCGGCTAAAACAGAAGCTGTAAAAGAAGACAATATTATTAATAAAGGTATAAGTGAGGAATCAATTAATAGTAAGGTAGCTATGGAAGCTCAGCCTAGTTATGGTTATCAGTCACAATATGAAGCTCCAATGCAAAGAATGGAGCAGCCAGTTGAGGTTCATTCCGCAGCATTTGAACCGTTGGTACCGCAAAGTAATGTTCCACCAATAAAAAATATAGATTTAATCTTGGATGTGCCTCTAGATATATCTGTAGTTTTAGGCAGAACTAAAAAGAGCATTCAGGACATCTTAAATTTAGGAACGGGTTCATTAATAGAATTAGATAAACTTGCTGAAGAACCTGTTGAAATATTAGTTAACGGAAAGCAGATAGCACTTGGAGAAGTTGTTGTTGTTGATGAAAACTTCGGAATAAGAATAACTAATATAGTAAGCAGTGTTGAAAGAATAAAGAGATTAAAATAAAAAAACTCCCGAAAGGGAGTTTTTTATATTTGACGTTTAAATTTAAGAGGAAGATTTTATAACAAAAAGGTGTAAACTTAATTCAAAAGTATCCGATAAGTATAATAATGAAGAAAGAAATGGAGAGAAATATATTATGAGCATAGAGAGAATTAATAGGCAATCCTATATAAATGTATATAATTCAAATTGCAATAAAGCTGTAGATAAAATTGATAAGGCTAAAAATGTAGATAGAATTGAAATTTCAAATCTTGGGAAAAGCCTTAAAAATTATTCTTTAGATAGAAGTGTAGAGAATTCTAAAAAACTAAGTGAAATAAAGAAAAAAGTAGAAAGTGGAACTTATAATGTTGATGCAAGATTAACCGCGCAAAGTTTGTTAAATGCGATGAAGGAGACGAATGAATAACCATGGTAAATGAACTTATTAAATTAATGCAAAGCCAAGATGAGGATTTAGAAAAACTTTTAGGATTACTTAAAACTCAACATAAAATGATAATGAAAAAAGATGTATTTGGTTTAGAAAGCTTAGTTGATGAGATTAATGAATGTGGTAAAAGGATTGCAAAAGAAGAAGTGGAAAGAAGAAAACTTTTAGGAGAAAATGGTATTTCGGAATTTGTTGAGAAATCTAATGATGATGAATTAAAGAAAAAATATTATGAAATAAGAACTACATTAAATATAGTAATTTCTCAAAAAGAAACTAATGAGATTCTGTTAAAACAAGAAATACTGTTTAATAATAAAATGTTAGAAATAATAAACCCGAGACGAGAAATTAAGACATATAATTCCTATGGGAATTTATCAAGATAAAGAAATATTAAATTTGAAAATAAGGAAGTTTAAATATATAACATGGAAGTTGGTATCAGTGAAAGGCAGGAAAACAAAAAATGGCAGGATTATTTGATACATTTACCATCGCTAAAAGAGGATTAAATGTGCAGCAGGGAAATATAAATGTAACATCACATAATATAGCAAATGCAGATACAACAGGATATTCAAGGCAAAGAGCCGTAGTGGAAACAACAAGGCCCTTTGGAGGAATGTCAAAATTCGATACAGTTAGTGCAGGACAGGTTGGAACTGGCGCAGAAGTTACATCAATTCAAAGAATCAGAGATTATTTTATAGATTATCAAGTAAGAAATGAATCAGGTTCTATGGGGTATTATACTCAATCTAGTCAAACTTTAACTAATGTTGAAAATGTTTTTGGAGAACCATCTGATACAGGAATACAAGAGCTAACAAGTCAATTCTTTAATTCTTTCCAAGAAGTATCTAAAAGCCCAGATAAGTCAGATGTTAAAACGGTAGCTATTAAAAATGCATCAGCTCTTGCAGATGCATTAAATTATACTTATAATCAATTAGAAAAAAACCGTGAAGATAGTCAATCGTTACTACAAACTAATGTTACAGATGTAAATAGTTATTTAGACCAGATAAATGAGTTAAATAAGCAAATAAGAAGTGTATCGGCAGTTGGACAGACTCCAAATGATTTAATGGATAAAAGAGATAATCTTTTAGATCAATTAAGTTATAAGTTTGGAATAAATGTTGATAGAGATAGCTTTGATACAATAAATCTTTCATCAACAGAATACCCAAATTCTCCATTAGTTAAATCGGATCCGAGTGATGGTGGTTATTCAAGGCTTTCCTATGTTAAGGATGCAAACGTGGAAGCAGATACAGCTGCTGGAAATTATAAACTTACAGTGGAGTATTATCCACTAGGTAATGAAAATGCAGCACCTAAAACAATTGAAGTACATGCAACAACAGAAGCAGAATTAGATAATATTAAAGACAGCTTATTGCAAAATAGAATATTAATAGGAGATAAGGATGGAGCAGTAAATCCAGCGTCAGCTCAAGATTTAAATAAAGATATATTTGTTACTTATAAATATGAAACAGACTCATCTGGAACTGCAATTAATAATGTAGATAATAATAATGTAAAAGGTGAAATAGCAGCTAATCAGGCTATGCAGGAAAAAATAAAAGGATATATGGATAACCTAAATAATCTTGCAGCAACTATTGCATATTCAGTTAATGCAATACAAACAGGAAGTCTAGATGCAAGTGCAGCAACTCAAGGGTTATCAAATAATCCTATATTTGTAACTTACGATGAGAATACTAAGGCCAATACTACCAGTGATACAGGAATGACTGCTAAAAATATAAGAATAAACAATGCTTTAATATCGAATCCAAGCTTATTAAATTGTAATACATCATCAACTAGTGGAGAAGGAGATGGAGCAAGAGCAAATGCAATTGCCAATCTTAGTTCAATTAAAATGAATTTAAGTGCTATAACTTCTGCTGACGATTTAAGTACAATGGATAGAACAGAATTTCTAAATAAAATTGGAATAACAGGATTTTCTGGTTCTAATAATTTGACTTTAAATGCTGGAACAAATGGATCTACAGTTGATTCATATTATAAAACAATAATAAATAATATTGCAGTAGCTAATCAAGAGGCAACTAAGCAGGTCGATAATCAAGAATCAGTATTAGCAAATGCACAAGATCAAAGATCATCAGTTTCAGGTGTATCTTTAGACGAAGAAATGACAAATTTAATACAATTTCAACATGCATATCAAGCAAATGCAAAGATGATATCAACGGTAGATGAATTATTGGATGTAGTAATAAATGGATTGAAGAAATAAATAATAAATCTAAATTCATTATTTAAAGTTGATGGTTTGAAATTTATACATCAAACAAATGTGAATTTAGTTTTGTAAAGATTGGAGGAGTAATTATGTCATCAAGAATAACAAGTAACATGTTAACTTCTGACTACTTGAGAAATGTTAGAAGAAATATGAATAATATGCAGACGCTGCAAAATCAGTTGTCTACGGGAAAACAAATAAAAATAGCATCAGATAACCCATATATAGCATCAAGAAGTATGCAATTACATTCAGAAATGTCTTATAATAGCCAATATAATGAAAATATTAAAGATACATCAAATTGGCTAGATACTACTGATACTGCATTATCGCAAATGGGAGATATATTTGGGAGAATAGAGACTTTACTTGTAAATGCAGGAAATGGAACTTATGAAGATGATGAAAAAGGTGCAATTCAAGATGAAATCAAGGAAAAAGTTAATCAGTTATCACAGGTTTTAAATACTAGTTTTGATGGTTCGTATATATTTGGAGGAGCAAAGACAGGATCAAAACCTACAACAGTAGTAGATGGAAAATTATTATATGCTAATAAAGATGGAAGTGCAGTTAATATTACTGCATATGTAGATTCAACAACTACACCTGGAACTAATATTATTACAAGTAATCCAGGCACGCCAAATACTGCTGTCAATCTTACTACTACACCATTAACTGATGCGCAGAAAAATGCATTAATAGCTGAACGTGATGCGTCTGGAACATCTGAAGATAGAAAAGCGGATATTACAAATATTTTGCAAGGTGGTAACGTATATACTACAGCAGGTGGTGTGTTAACATCTGAAAAATATACAAATAAGGCTATTACATTAGATGCGACAGAGATTGGAAAGCTTCAAAATGAATTAAATGGATTGGATTATACCAATGCGGCTAATAATACTAGAATTGATGACATTAATAAATTGTTATACAATGCATCAACCCCAGCCGAACTTAATGCCATAAAAACTAATCAAATGACATTAAAAGATTTACCTTCGCCTACGACTGCAACTGCAAAAAATGCAGCTATTGATGCATTGAATTCTGCTAGCAAAATTGGATCTGTCAATCAAATAAACTCATACTTAAATGTTGACATTTCTCAAGGAGTTCAAACGACATATAATAAAACAGCAGTAGATGTGTTAGAATTTACAGATAAAAATGGAAAACAGATAAGTGTTTCTGATTTATTATCAAATATAGTGAGAGATTTAGATTCTGAAGGAAATGCTAATAGTCTTATTACTACAGATTTGACAGATATACAGTCTGTAACAGCAAATTTACTTCAAAAAAGATCAGAAGTTGGAAGTATGCAAAATAGAATGGAATCTGCACAAACAAATAATGAGTCTCAAAATTATAATCTAACAGATATTTTATCAAAAACAGAAGACATAGATATTACAGAAAAAACTATTGAGTACTCAACTTTACAGACAGTATATACAGCGTCATTACAAACTAGTGCAAAAGTATTACCAATGACTATACTAAATTATCTATAGTTAGGAGAAGATAGATATGAAATTTATTTCTAAGATTCATGGTGAAATGGAATATGAAGCAGAAAATATTATTACGTTTAATAGAGGAATTCCAGGATTTAACGAATTAAAAGAATTTATTCTGGTAGATTTGCAAGGATATGAACCATTTAAGTTAATGCAATCATTAGAAGATGAAGCAATTGGACTTATTGTAATTTCACCATATGAATTTTATAAAGATTATGAGATTAGATTAAATGATGAAATAATTGATAATCTAAAAATAGATTCTCCACAGCAAGTAAATATATTTACTACAGTAACATTAAATTCAGATGTTAAAAAAATAACCACCAATCTGCAGGGGCCAATAGTTATAAATACTTCTAATAATTTAGGGGAACAAATAATATTAGATAATTCTAAATATGCAGTTAAAAGCCCTTTAATATAAGGAGGTATAAATATGCTGATTATAACTAGGAAAAAAGGCGAATCTCTTATGATTGGAGATGATATAGAGATTGTAATAAGCAAAATAGATGATGGAAGTGTAAAAATTGGAATAAATGCTCCAAAAGACGTATCAATATTAAGAAAAGAAATTTATGAAGAAGTAGAAAAGGAAAATAAAGAGGCTGTGAAATTTGATATTAATATTTTAAAGAGTATAAAAAAATAACTTTATTATATTGATAATGACAAGGAGGTAGTGTAGACATGGACGTTAATAACTTACAAAATCCTGGTGATAATAATTTATATAAAGCTAATATATCAGAGTATACTCCAATTACAGATGTTGCAGTGCCACAAGTAGCGGAGGTACAAAAGATAGATAATCAGTCTGAAGATTCAGATAACCAAGAATATAGCAAAAAGGATCTAGATGAAGCGCTTAAGAAGCTTAATAATTTTCTTAAGGATGAACATACTCATGCGGAATATTCTTACTACAAAGATTTAAAGACAACAATGATAAAAATAGTAGATGAAGATACAAAGGAAGTTTTACTGGAGATTCCGCCCAAAAAGATATTAGATATGATTGCAAGTATGTGCAGGCAGGTTGGTTTAATAGATAAAAAAGCTTGATTTAAAGTAAAATTTAAAGGAGGCAATACTTTTTGGAGTTTAAACTTAATAAGATTGATACAGATATTAGGAAAAAAATTCAAGAAGAAACAAAGATTGATAAAATACATCCTAGCAGAAGTATAAGTATAAAAAAGGATATAAAAGAAAAAAAGGATGAAGAAAAAGAACACTTTCATAAAGAAGAGAATAATGAAAAAAGATATATTACTATAGACGGAGTTAAGTACAGTCATAAGAATATAGATATAAATGCAGAGAAAATAGAAAATATAACAGAAGAAGATTCCAAGGGCAGAATTTTAGATACGACGAAATAGGAGGATTTATAATGTATTCTAATGGATATAATGTATATAAAAATAATTCTGTAAATTATGCATCAAGAGAACAATTGCTGTTGATGCTGGTTGAAGGAGCAGTTAAATTTTGCAAAATAGCAAGACAAGCTATTATAGATAAGGATATAAAAAAGGCCCATGATTCACTAATAAGAACTCAGGATATATTTTCAGAGCTTATGGTTAGTTTAGACACAACTGCAGGAGACTGGGCAGTTCAATTATTTAATGTATATGCTTTTATTAAAAAAGGGTTAGTTGAGGCTAATATTAGTAAAAACATAGAAATTGTAGATGAAATTCTTCCTCTGGTAGAAGATATAAATGAAACATGGAAAGAAGCTTATAAGATAGCAAAAAAATAAAAATATTTATTAATCGTGTTAAAAGGAGTGATATAATATGTCAAATGTTTTTTTAAACAGTACTAGTAATTCATCTTCTAGTACTTCAAGTTCTGGTTTGCTAAGAGTTCCAGGTATGGCATCTGGCTTAGATACTGATTCAATAGTTAAATCTATGGTTTCAAGCTATCAAAATAAAATAGATAAGGCAAATCAAGACGAACAACTATTACAATGGAAACAAAGTGCCTATAGAGATATTATAAAAGGTATAAAGGATTTACAAAATTATTTTGATCCGCTTTCAAGTAAGTATATTATGGGCTCAAATTCCTTGAATATTAATACAATTACAAGTGATAATACATCAGTAGCTACTGCTACAGCAGGAAATTCTGCTAAGGCAGGGACTTATAGTATTAATGTAACTCAGTTAGCAACTCAGGCTGTAATTCAAGGTACAACAGCTAAGGATTCTATTATTAGTACAAGCAATTTCACTAGTAGTACCATTAATAGTCAAACATTAACCGATGGAACAAATACTATTTCATTAAATGGATTAGCTGGACCTACTGGTGCAGATTTGGCGTCACAAATAAATAGTAAAATTGCAACATCAGCTTTAAATGGTAAAGTTTCTGCAGCATATGTTAAGGATACAGATGGTACGGAATATATAAAGTTTACCAACTTGACTACAGGTACAACTATTAAATATAATGATTCTAGTTTAAGTACACCGACAACAATTAACAGTGGGATATCATCGTCTTCAAAATTAGTTTCAGATTTAGGGTTTTCTACAGGAAATGCAAGTTTTACTTTAAGCAATGGTTCTAGCAATTATACTGTATCCCTTAATGTAGATAGCAATACTACGATGCAAAACCTTATAGATCAAGTTAATAGTGCAACTAGTGGTGCAATTACCATGAGTGTGGATAACAATACAGGTAAAATTTCATTCCAATCAAAGAATTATGGTTCGGCTTCAAATATCTCTATAACAAATGTAAACACGAGTAGTACCAATGTGATACAGAAATTAGGGATAAATGATACAGCGACTAATACAGCAAGTGTTAGTGGCACACAAGGTAAAGATGCTATAGTTGCAATAAAAGAGCCAGGACAATCGACATATACAACTACTACTCAAAGTTCAAATAATTTTACAGTAAATGGAGTTAGTTATAGTCTTGTAAGTAAAGGAAACGCAAACGTAACTGTATCAGCAAATACAGATAATGTTGTAACCAATATTAAAAATTTCATTACGGATTATAATACTCTAATATCAACTATAAACACAAAATTAACAGAAAAGAAGGATCCTGCTTATCCACCACTTACAGATGCTCAAAAATCAAGTATGAGTCAAGATCAGATCACTGCGTGGGAAAGTAAGGCAAAGGTTGGAATACTAAGAAATGATGACAATTTAAGTCAATTAATGACTCAACTTAGAAGTGTATTTTCTGCACCTGTATATAGCAGCTATGATAGTTCAGATCCTAGTAAAGGAAAAATAGGATTGAGTTTTGGTAAATATGGTAGTAATGCAATAGGAATAGATACATCATCAGATGTTACAGATGGAGGAAAACTTGTAATTGCAGATGAAACAAAATTAAGGAATGCCATAACGAATAATTTTGATGATTTTAAAAAGTTATTTACTGGAGCATCAAGTTCTAAATTAGCTGATAATGCATCTTATGCTGGTTCAGAAAAATACAATGAAGATGGATTGTTAAAGAGAATGGATACTGTTATTAGAAGTTATGTATCTGATCCTGGTATAGGGACAGATGGTACTTATAGCTTATCTGGAACTATGAATATATTTGTAAATAAGCAATATGATTTTAGTTTGACGGGGACTGCAAGTCAAAATACATTACCAGACCAGGTATATAGTAAGACATTAAGTATTAGTAAGCTCAAGACTCAAATGTCAGATGCAGAAACTAGATATTATAATCAATTTACTCAATTAGAAACAGCTTTAACTCAATTAAATTCACAACAAAGCTCACTTAGTTCTATGCTAGGAACATCTTAAAAAAATAGACTGATAATTGACAATAAGCATTAATAATTGCTTATTGTCAAATTTATTTAATAAAAGTAGGTGGTAAAGTGGAGTTAGAAGAGTGTTTTGTTAAATATAAAAGTATAACTTTAACTATTATGGAAGCAATTAAATCAGAGAACTACGAGAATTTAGATGAGCTTTTTGGACAGAGACAATTAATTTTGGATAATATTAAAGAGCTCAATGGCTCAAAAGAAGAAATGAAAA
The DNA here is from genome assembly GCF_000230835.1 of Clostridium sp. DL-VIII. Lineage (NCBI taxonomy): Bacteria > Bacillati > Bacillota > Clostridia > Eubacteriales > Clostridiaceae > Clostridium > Clostridium sp. DL-VIII. The sequence goes on along the minus strand of NZ_CM001240.1, from coordinate 5,307,298 downwards.
AAATATATTTGCAATGCAATATAGAGCAATTGGAAAAATCATTAGAAGAAGAAATTAAGAAGAGAAAAGATGAGATTTTAGTAAAAATAAAGGAAAATCAAAAAAGAAAGACAGCAATGAATGGATACAATAATTTACAATCTAGAGCTGTATTTTTAAGCAAAGAATTTTAAAAACTTCTTAGTTATAGTGACGCAAATAAATTTAAAATACTATAAAGTATTAAAAAGTGTGCTCGAAAATATAAATATAAGATTTAAATACTTACTATTTTGTAAAATAAATAGGATTTTATAGTAAAAAAAATTAGAAAACTATAAAGTAATAAAAAGTTGAATCGAATATAAAAGTATAAGGTTTATAAGCTATTAACTCTTAAGAGTTGATATAAATAAAAAATAAATTTATAAAGTATGGACAGGGAAGTCCAAGCTTAAAATCAAGGAGGAAAATATTATGATAATTAATCACAATCTTCAAGCAAACAATGCAATAAGAAGCATGAACATTAACACAAGCGCTGCTAGTAAGTCAATGCAAAAACTTTCTTCAGGTCTTAGAATTAATGGTGCATCAGATGATGCTGCAGGATTAGCAATCTCAGAAAAAATGAGAGGCCAAATCAGAGGTCTTGATCAAGCATCAAGTAACTCTCAAGATGGTATTTCAATGACTCAAACTGCTGAAGGTGCATTAAATGAAACAACTTCAATCCTTCAAAGAATGAGAGAATTAGCTGTTCAAGGTTCAAATGATACAAATACATCAACTGATAGAAGTAATGTACAAGATGAAATGGATCAATTAACTAAGGAAATCGACAGAATTGCAAATACAACTCAATTCAATACTAAGAACCTTTTAGATGGATCTATGGGAAGTCAAGTTGCAACTGCAGTAGCAAATGTTGATACAAACACAAGCTTAAATGTGGCAACAGTAACTACTACAACAGCATCTGGTCTTGCTGATGCAGTAGGAAATTCTTTGAATATTACTACAGGAAGCACAGTTACAACTACTTATATGAAGGGTGGACAATTACACACTTCAACTTTAACTATATCATCTGCTTCAACTGAAACTCTTGCAAGTATGATAACAGGAAGCGACTTTACTTTAGCATCTGCAGCAGCAACTGGTACATTTACTGCTACAGCTAGTGCTGCAGGATTTGATAATGCTATTTATGGATTAACAGTTACAGTAAAAGATGCGGCTGGAAATGTAAATACTAAAGCTACAAATGCTTTATCAGCATTTACAGAAACAACAAGTGCTCAAGATAAGAGAGCTGAAGGAAGCGCAACATTCCAAATTGGTGCAAATAACGGTCAAACAATGAACCTTTCTATTAACAATATGGGAGCAGCAGCACTTGGAGTATCAGGCTTAAAGGTTGGAACTCAAGCAGAATCTAGTGATGCAATAACAGTTATTGATCAAGCTACTGCAAAAGTATCTAAGGAAAGATCAAAACTTGGAGCTGTTCAAAATAGATTAGAACATACTATAAACAATCTTGGAGTAGCATCAGAAAACTTAACAACAGCTGAATCAAGAATTAGAGATGTTGATATGGCTAAAGAAATGTCAACTTACTCAAAGAACAATATTTTATCTCAAGCAGCTCAAGCAATGCTTGCGCAAGCTAATCAACAACCACAACAAGTGCTTCAATTACTAAGATAGTAATTTAAGTTTATGCTTTAAATAAAGAGGATAGTAATTGCTATCCTCTTTATTTATAAGTGATTATTTACGAAAGGGAAAAATATGATGAATTATTCACAAAATGTTTATTATAAAATAAATATAATAAAAGAAAATATTTATGAGTATAATTTGCAAGAAGTATTTAACAATATAGATTCGTTGATTCCTGAATTATCAAATTATATTATGTCAAAAGAATTAGCTGAAGTTGATACAAAGATATTTAATGATATACTATTAAATATTACTATTGCTATGGAAAATAAGGATTACCAATTATTGGCAGATATATTAAATTTTCAACTGGAAAGTTTTTTGGAAAATATATAGGCAAAGGTGATAAATATATGAATTTTTATGAAGAAAATTTGGAATTATTCAAAAAAGAAATACCAATATTATATGAAACTATTAAGAATGATGAACCATTAATTAATATAGAGTTAGAAAAAGTAAAAGATAGTGCTAATTATTTGATATTAAAAGATGATAAGAAATGTTTTGTTCATAGTATTTTTGATGTTAATGAAGAAATGAAAAATATGTTCAAGTATGTAGATAAAAGTGTGGAAACTATCATAATATTTGGATTAGGATGTGGGTATTCATTAGAATATATAGAAGATAATTATAAAAATGTAGATAATATTTTGGTTATTGAACCAAGCTTACAAATGTTTGAAAAATATATGAATGAGTTTTCCATACATAATCAAATAAAGAACTTTAAAAACATTACTTTTTTGATAAATAAGGATGAAAATTATGTAGTAAATCTACTAATGTACTATATCAGTAAAAAAATCTATAGAAGGACAAGTATTGTATGCAATTTATCATATAGAACAATCTTGCCTGATTATTATGAGAAAATTAATAAATCGTTAATAGAGTATCTTAGAAACACATCAATAAATATTGCTACCAAAAATTATTTTAAGGATAAATGGGTAGAAAATCCAATAAAAAATTTAAAGAATAGTGCGATTAATATAGATAAATTAATAAGCAAATTTGAAGGGAAATCTGCTATTATTGTTTCAGCAGGTCCTTCTTTAAATAAAAATATACATTTAATTAATAATGCAAAGAATAAGGCATTAATTGCAGCCGTTGGGAGTGCATCAAAAATATTGGAAAGCAACAATATAAAGCCACATTTTAGATTTGCTATGGATAGTCAAAAAGAAGAAAAATTGATTTTTGAAAATCTTCAAGAAGATAATTCTATTTTAGTTTATTCAGATAAAGTGTATCCTGAGGTAATCCCAAAATTTAAAAGACGCCTAAGAATGATTTTAGATTCAGATGTACTAACAAGGTACATTTTTAATAAGTCAGATACTAAATTTGAAACTTTTAGAAGTGGGTTTTCGATTGCGAATACTGCACTTGATGTGCTAATTAAATTAGGATTTAAAAATATTATTTTTTTGGGTCAGGACATGAGTTATACAAAAGATAAATTGTATGCAGAGGGATCTTGGATAGATAATGATAAATTAAATGTTGGTGATGGAAAGAAAAGATATAGTAGTACAAAAGATATATATGGAAATGATGTATATACTGATGATGAATTTTTAGGTATTAAAACACTATTTGAGAAGAGCGTTTTAAATAACCCAAATATAAATTATATTAATGCAACCGAAGGTGGAATTGGAATTACTGGGACTAAAATTAAAACATTTGAAGAAGTGTTATATGAAGATTTATCAGAAGAATATGATTATGATATTTTTTTTGATAATTTATTTTTTACTAAAGATAGTTATGATAATGATTCTGAAAAAATATTCAATACCATAATTGAATTAGAAAAAGATATTAATGAAATGATAAAAATAAACGACTTAAGAATAAAAGGCTTGAAGAAGATTGATAGATATTTGAACAAGGAATTAGGAATAAGTAAGATAGAACGTGAGATTATATATTTAAATAAATATGAAGAGGAACTTAGGCAATTTGATTTATATAATAATTGTATTAAGTTAATGATGGCTGATATGTATGATATAATATTAAATAAGTTTGAAAATGATGTCAAAGATCAAAAGCAATGTATATTAAATACTAAAGGGAGTTTAGAAAGTATTAGCTACGAGTTGAGAAAACATTTATATTATATTAAAGAATGTATACGAGAAAATTATTAACCTTATTAGAAATACATAATAAATTACTTTTTAGGAGGAACAATATATGAAAAATACTTTTCAAGAAGAAATATGGAAAGGGAAATTTGGTGAAAAATATACAGAAAGAAACATATTTAATCCAGAAGAATTAGATAATGAGTATAATGAATTATATTCATTTACTAGAAGTCAGATGAATGAATTGTTTTTAAAAGATTTAAACATAAATGATATGAGAATTTTAGAGGTCGGTTGTAATGTAGGTAATCAGCTAAGTTTACTTCAAAAGATGGGGTATAAAAATTTATATGGTATAGAATTACAACCTTATGCAGTTCAAAGAGCAAAGGAATTAACAGAAGGAATAAATATAATCCAAGGAGAAGCAAATGATATACCATTTAAGGACGAATATTTTGATTTAGTATTTACAAGCGGTGTTTTAATACATGTATCTCCTGAGAATTTAAATAGTGTAATAAAAGAAATTATAAGGTGCAGCAGAAAATATATCTGGGGATTTGAATATTATTCGGAAAAATTTACTGAAGTAAATTATAGAGGGAATTCCAATGCTCTTTGGAAGGGAGATTATGCAAAAAAATATATTGAATGTTGCCCTGAACTTAAGGTAGTAAAACAACAACAATATAAATATACAAATGATTTGAATGTAGATAACATGTATTTATTGTCTAAATAAAGAGGGTGGAAAAAATGTATAAGAATAGAGGGAAAATTTGTGCAACTATTGAGGCCAGAATGACTTCTTCAAGACTTCCAGGTAAAGTTATTATGGAGTTTTGCGGTAAACCCAATTTACAACATATAGTTGAGAGATTAAAGAAAAGTAAATATATTGATGAGGTAGTTGTTGCTACAACAGTAAATGATGAAGATGATCCTATTGTAGAACTATGTGAAAATATAGGATGTAAATATTATAGGGGTAGTGAGGATGATGTATTACTTAGAGTATTGGAAGCTGCAAAATCTGTTAATGCTGATTATATAGTGGAAATAACAGGAGATTGTCCAGTTATTGATTGGAGGCATGTCAATAAAATTTCAGAAATGTTTTTTAGCGGAGACTATGATTATGCATCTAATACAATTGAAAGAAGTTTTCCGAGAGGATTTGACACTCAAATTTTTCCTGTTAGTGTTTTGGAAGAAGTTAATACTATTACTCGGAATCCTGTAGATCGTGAACATGTTTCCATTTATATTTATACTCATCCAGAGAAGTATAAGTTATTAAGTTGGAGAGCTGATGAAACAATGAATTATCCAGAAATAGAGATTACTTTGGACACAAAAGAAGATTATATATTTATAAAAGAGATCTATGAAAGATTATATCCGTTAAACAATGATTTTACTTCACAAGATGTAGTAGACTTAGTACTAGAAAATCCAGATTTGAAGAAAATATTGAAAAATACGCACCGAAAAGATCCATTTAAAGCACAAAAAGAGTGGGAAGAGAAATATGGAAAATAAGTATAATGTTTTAATTGTAGGTGCAGGAAACATTGGTGCGTTTTTTGATAAACCTCTTTCTATGAATATTCTTACACATGCTCATGCTTTTTCAAATACAGAAAAATTTAATCTTCTAGGTTTCATAGATTTAGATAGAAGTAAAGCAGAAGAGGCATCTGTTATATGGACCACCTCAGTATTTGAAAGTTTAGAAGATGCGTTTAGAATGCATACAGTTGATATTATAAGCATGTGTGTGCCAGATAATTATCATTATGAAATATTGAAAAAAGTATTGAATTTTCCGGTAAAATTAGTTTTTGCAGAAAAGCCTTTAGCTAAGACATTAGAGGAAGCAAAGGAAATAAGAAATTTGTATTACGAGAAAGGCACTGCATGCTTAATCAATTACTCGAGAAGATTTGTTCCAGAATTTGAGGAGATTAGAAACGAATTTTTTGATGGAAAATATGGGAAGTTTATAACCGGAAGTGGATATTATGGGAAAGGTGTTTTACATAATGGTTCACATATGGTAGATTTTTTGAGATACATATTGGGAGAAATAACTACGACTCAATCGTTTAATTATAATTATGATTTTTATGAAGATGATCCAAGTATTTCAGCTATAATAAATTTCAAGAATGGTGGAATATTTACTATGATGAATGTGCCATGTAATTTATATACGATATTTGAATTGGAATTATTGTTTGAGAGAAAGAAGATAAAAATAAAAGATTCAGGATTTAAAATAGAAGTATATGATTTAGCAGATAGCACTATATTTAAAGGTTACAAGAATCTATTAAAAAAGAAGGAATATAATTCGTCGTTGGGCAGGGCAATGGAGAATGCAGTTGATAATATATGGAATTATATGAAAAAAGGTGAAAAATTAAAATGTACATTGGAGGACGGCTTTAAGGCAATGAAAATTTGTGAAAAGTTAAGGATTGATTGTTGTAATGAATAAAAAAATAATTCTTTTTTCAAGAGATCCAGGTGGAGCTAATACAGTAGCACCTCTCTATAAAAAATTAATTTTAAAGGGGTATGATGTAAAACTTTATGGAAAAGATGTAGCATTAAGTAAGTATGATGAGTATGAATTGAAAGGTATAGATATTGCGACAGCAATAAATGAAATAAGTTTAGATGAAATGGAAAAGTTCTTGGTAAAAGAAGCACCAGATTTTATAATTACAGGAACTAGTGCTGATGATTTTACAGAAAAATATTTATGGAAGGCATCAGAAAAATTAGGCATAAAAAGCTTTGCTATTTTAGATCAATGGGTTAACTATGGAATACGATTTTCAAGATTTAGTGTAAATGAACTTAAGGATTATGAAAGAGATAGGGAGCATTTATATGTACCATATAAAATTTTGGTTATGGATGAATACGCAAAAGGGCAAATGGTCAAAGAAGGCATAAAGGAAAATAAAATACTTGTATCAGGGCAACCATATTTTGACTATCTAATAGATAGAAATAAAAAGATTACTAATAAATTAATAAATAAGTTTAAGAGAAGTATTGGATGGGATGATGACGATTTTATAATTACTTATGTATCTGAACCTATATCAAGAACTTATAGCGAAAATGATGGATCTGAACACTATTGGGGATATAGTGAACGAACTGTCTTTTGTGAATTTATTAAAGCATTAAATGACGTTACAAAAAGATTTAATAAAAAAGTTAAACTTATTATAAGATTGCATCCTAAAGAGAATGAAGATAATTATGATGAACTTATAAATCTGGTTAATACTAAATTTATTACACCTTTAATAGATAGGGAATTAGATGGATTTATATTGATGAACTTATCAGATTTAATCTGTGGTATGTCGTCAATGTTTTTAATAGAAAGTGCGATATTAAAAAGAACAATTCTAAGTATCCAAATAGGATTGAAAAGAGAAAATCCATTTATTTTAGGTAGGCAAGGAGTTGTAAAATCTATTTTAACTAGTACTGAATTAAAGGCGGAAATTGAAAAGATAATTTTAGGAGATGTAATAGAGGTGAGCAATTTTAGCATTGGAAAAGGTTCTATTGAAAATGTAATTAATTTTATGGAGGAGATATTATGTCAGTGTTAGCTATAAATGGTGGTAAAAAAATAAGGAAAACATTATTTCCAGCATACAATCCTATTGGTGAAGAAGAAAAAAAGGTAGTTGAAAACGTATTAGATAAAGGTAAACTTTCAAGGTTTTTAGGAGTTTGGCATGAAGATTTTTATGGTGGAGATGAAGTAAGGGCTCTAGAAAAAGAATGGTCTGAAAAATTTGGAGTAAAACATGCAATATCAGTTAATTCAGCTACATCAGCTTTATATTGTGCAGTAGGTGCTGCAGGAATAGGGCCTGGTGATGAAGTTATAGTATCTCCTTATACAATGACAGCATCAGCTTCAGCAGCTTTAGTTTATAATGCAATACCGGTATTTGCAGATATTGAAGAAGATTATTTTTGCTTAGATCCTAATTCGATAGAAGAAAGAATAACTGAAAGAACTAAAGCCATTATAGTCGTAGATATTATGGGGCAGCCTTATGATGCAGATACAATAAACGCTATTGCTAAAAAACATAACTTAATAGTAATAGAAGATGCAGCACAAGCACCAGGAGCTATGTACAAAGGGAAATATGCAGGTACCTTGGGGGATATTGGGGTATATTCATTAAATTATCACAAGCATATACATAGTGGTGAAGGTGGAATTATAGTCACAGATAATGATGAACTTGCTGAAAGACTAATGCTTATAAGAAATCATGCAGAAGCAGTTGTAGAAGCTAAGGGTGTTACCAATCTTATTAATATGATTGGATTTAATTATAGAATGACAGAAATAGAAGCTGCAATTGCAAGAGAACAGTTAAAAAAATTAGATAATTTATTAGAAGCAAGATTGAAAAATGTAGAATATATATCTAAGAAATTAACTGAAATCCCCTGTATCGAAGTTTCGAAAATCAGAGATGATTGTAAGCATGCTTTTTATATTCAAGCACTTAAATTTAAAAAAGAAATTGCAGGAATAAGTAGAGAGAGATTTATTGAAGCTGTAAATGCTGAATTAGCTCCATTTGAGATGAGAGAAAATGAAGGCGTAAAACTTGGTGGCGGGTATGTGAAGCCACTATATTTACAGTCAATCTATCAAAAACTCATTGGGTATGGTGAAGCTGGATGCCCATTTAAATGTCCAATGTATAAAGGGACGCTCAATTATAGTAAGGGGATTTGTCCGAAGTGTGAAAAAATGCATTTTGAAGATTTAATGACTCATGAATTTATGGTTCCTTCTATGACTAGGGAAGATATGAATGATGTTATAGAAGCTTTTAAAAAGGTTTGGATAAATATTGATGAATTAAAATAAAGGAGAAATATATGAAAAGCGTATCTATAAATGATTATCTTAATGATAAAAATCCTTGGCTCCTAAGGTTAATAGGAGATAATGCATTTTTTAAATCTAAAGATATTCAAGAGATTGAAAGAGAATTTAATACTGAAAAATATGGTTATCTTAGTTCAAGAAATCCGTGTACTTTAGATGAATGTAGAGAGATTGAATATGAAGAAATATTAAAAAGAAAATATCAATACATATCATTTAAGAATGAAATTTTTAAAACTAATCCTCTTATAGCCAAAAATATTTATGAAAGTATTATTAAAACTCAAGTAGAAAAATATAATAGTGAGTATTATTGCGAATTAGGTTGCGGTTATGGATATAATCTATCGCTATTAAAAGGAAAAACCTATGGAGGAGAATATTCAAAAAATGCTGTGAATTTAGCAAAAAAATTTGGATTGGAAGTTAGTGAATTTAATTTGTACAAACTAGATAATTACTCATTTATCAAAAATAATTCAACAATTTTAACTGTAGATAGTGTTATGTATCTTTCGAATGCGGAAGTATTTATTGATGGATTAAATAAAAATAAAGATAAGATTAAATATGTTATACAATTTGAACCTAACTATTCTATCGAAAGACATGACCTAATTGGAAGATTAAGAAATAAATATATTGAACTAAATGATTATAATAAAAATCTGTTTTCAGTATTACAAGATAGAAATGATATAGAAATAATTGAATTTGACATAGATGTAGTTTCATTAAATCCTCTTTTGCCAATGAGTATGATTGTATGGAAGTTTAAATAGGTCTAATAAGTTAATGAAGTTATTTATAGAAAGCAGTGATAAGATGAATGTAGTATGTATAATTCAAGCTAGAGTGGGTTCTACAAGATTACCGGGTAAAGTTTTAAAGAAAATATGTGGCAAAACTGTTTTAGAGCATGATATTGATAGATTGAAAAGAGTAAAGAATATTAGTAAAATTATAATTGCAACCACAACATTAGAAAAAGACAACTCTATAGTTGAAGAAGCAAATAGATTAGAAATTACATATTATAGAGGGTCTGAAGAAGATGTTTTATCAAGATATTATTATGCTGCAAAAGAAATTAATGCAGATATAGTAGTGAGAGTTACAAGTGATTGTCCACTTATAGATAGTGAGGCAACAGAAAAAATAATACAGTTTTATAAATGTAATAGTGAAAAATATGATTATGTAAGTAATACTATAGATCGCACTTATCCAAGAGGGCTAGACACGGAAGTTTTTAGTTTCAAAGCACTAGAAAAGGCATTTAATGAAGCTGAACTTCAAAGAGATAGGGAACATGTTACTCCGTATATATGGGATAATTCAAGTTTATTTAGATTATATCAATACAAGAATGACATAGATTACTCTGGATTAAGATGGACATTAGATACTATAGAGGATTTTGAATTAATAAGCAGTATTTACAATATGTTATATTTTGAAAAAGGGAATAAATTTAATATGAATGATATAATTGAGTTATATAAAAAAAATCCCGAGTTAAAAGAAATAAATAAATATGTTGAACAGAAAAAAATTAATAAAGTGTAGGACTTGATAAAATGAAAATATTATTCTTAACTAATAATCAAATATCTTATAAATTATACGAATGGCTTAAGAATGAAAAGCTAGAGGATGTCAAATTGTATAATGACAACATAAATTTAGAGATGATACATAATATGGATCCAGATCTAATTATAAGTTATAATTACAAATATATAATAAAAAAAGATGTAATAATGTTTATGAATAATAGAGTTATTAATTTACATATTTCATTATTACCATGGAATAGAGGAGCATCTCCTAATTTGTGGAGCTTTTTAGAGAATACACACAAGGGAGTTACAATTCATCATATAGATGAAGGGCTAGATACAGGAGAGATCCTTTTACAAAAAGAAATTTTTTTTGATGAAAGTAAAGAAACATTAAAGTCAAGTTATATTAAACTACATGAAGAAATACAAGAATTATTTAAAAAAAATTGGAATAAAATAAAAAATAATAATATTATTTCAAAGCCACAGGCGGGTAAAGGGAGCTTTCATTTGATGAGTGAGATGCAGGTTGTTGAAAATATAATAGATAGCTGGGAGATAAATATTTTAGAGTTGAAACAAAAATATAAGGAGTTAATGAAGTAATGGCTATAGTAAATGAAATAAGAATTGGAAATAAAATAATATGTAATAATAGTGCTGTATTTATAGTTGCAGAAATTTCAGCAAATCATTTGCATAAGTTTGAAAATGCAGCTAGGTTAATTAAAGAAGCAGCAAAGGCAGGGGTAGATGCGATAAAGCTTCAAACTTATACAGCAGATACTATAACCATAGATTGTGATAATGATTATTTTAAAATAAATCAAGGAACTTTGTGGGATGATAGAAATTTCTATGATTTGTACAAGGAAGCGTATACTCCTTGGGAATGGCAGCCTAAATTGAAGAAGATTGCAGAAGAAGAGGGGCTTATTTGTTTTTCATCCCCCTTTGATAAAACTGCAGTGGATTTTCTTGAAAATATAAATGTACCAGCATATAAAGTGGCATCTTTTGAAATAACAGATATACCACTAATTGAATATATAGCATCAAAAGGAAAGCCTATGATTCTAGCAACAGGTATAGCTACCTTGAGTGATATAGATGAAGCGGTAAATGCTTGTAGAAGAGTTGGTAATAATGAAATAGCTGTATTAAAATGCACAAGTGCATATCCCGCACCTTTTGAGGATATGAATTTAAAAACAATTCCTAACTTGGCAGAAACATTTGGAGTAATTCCAGGTTTGTCTGATCACACTTTAGGAATAACTGCACCAATAGCAGCGGTATCACTAGGGGCTAAAATAGTTGAAAAGCACTTTACGCTATCTAGAGCGGATGGAGGACCAGATGCAGCATTTTCTTTGGAACCTAAAGAATTAAAATCAATGGTAAATGCCATAAGAGAAACAGAGAAAATGTTAGGTGAAATTTCTTATGATTTAACAGATAAAATGAAAAATAGTAGAGAATTTTCCCGCTCATTATTTATAGTAAAAGATATTAAAAAAGGAGAAATGTTTACAGAAAAAAATCTTAGATCAATAAGACCAGGATTCGGAATGCATACTAAATATTACAGAAATGTATTGGGGAAGGTAGCAAAATCAGATATACAAAAAGGAACTCCTATGTCTTGGAGTTTACTGGATTGAATAGGAAAATTCATATATAATTTTAGAAAGATTGGTGATTAATTTGCCAATCTTTTGTTTGCTGTAATGTAGATTGAGATCAAGATAAGGCCGCCGAATTAGAGGTTAATAGAGTCGCAATTTGCTATTAATTTTTTGCGAAAATGTTCGATAATAATAATGAATACTAAAATTAAGGTATTCTAGTTAGAGATTATTTGGTGAGAGAATAGATAAGACGAGTAATAGAAATTTTATATAGAATTGTTTAGAAATGTCTTTATATGATTAAAAAATAATTTAATAAGGTAACGGAGGAGAAGTATGATATACTATGAAAATAAAAAAATTTTGATTATCGGAGGTACTGGCACAATTGGTCAGGGGTTAATTAAAGAATTGTTGAAGCAGAGCCCAAAAGTAATAAGAATTTTTAGCAGAGATGAATATAAACAATTTATTTTAGAAAATCAAATTGTAAATAAAGAGCAAATTAGGTTCTTAATTGGCGATGTTAGAGATTATGAGCGTGTAGAGAGAGCAATGAATGATATTGATGTTGTGTTTAATCTTGCTGCTATGAAGCATGTACCAGCTTGCGAATATAATCCATCAGAAGCAATAAAAACAAACATCATTGGTATGGAAAATGTTATTAAAGCAGCTACTGCTAATAATGTTGAATGCGTTGTTTTTACAAGTTCTGATAAGGCAATTAATCCAGCTAATTCCTATGGAGCAACAAAATTACTTGCAGAAAAGTTAGTACAAGCTGCTAACTTTAGTAAAGGCTCAGCGAGAACTAAATTTGTTGCTGTCAGATTTGGAAATGTAATGGGTTCTAGAGGTTCTGTAATTCCATTCTTTAAAAAACAGATTGAAGAGAAGAAAAAAATTACGGTCACAGATCTTGAAATGACTAGGTTTATGATGACTTTAAGTCAAGCTGTTAAATTGATTATGGATGCTGCAAAAATTTCAATAGGTGGAGAAGTCTTTATTTTAAAAATGCCTGTTATAAAATTGCGAGATCTTGCGGAAATTGTTGTTGAAGAAACCTGTGAAAGACTTAATATAGAAAGAGAAGAAGTTGAGATAGAAACAATAGGATTAAGAGCAGGTGAAAGACGATTTGAAGAGCTTATGAACAAAGATGAATCGGAGAATGCATTTGATTTAGGAAATATGTATTCTGTAATTTCATCAATAAATTCTGGATTCTTACTTGAACATTATGAAGGGTATACAAAGGCAAGGGTTGGAAGCTATAATTCAAGCGATGAAATAGTACTAAATAAAGAACAGGTAAGAGAATTGCTCAAAAATGAGAAATTGGTTTAATTATTAAGTATAATAGATTAATTAGTAGGTGGTAATGTGAAAATAGCAATTCGAGCAGATGGTGGAAATGAAATAGGCATGGGACATATTATGCGTACATTAGTATTAGCTAAAGAACTTTCAAAGAAAAATGAAGTTTTTTATATATGTAGAATTGAGAATAAAGGTGAATGTCATCTCAATAATTCTAATACAGATACATATAAAATCACAAGCTTAGACGAAATGATTACATTTAAACTTGATGACAGTAAGTATATCCAAGGCATAAAAAAAATACTTTCAGAAGGTTTTGAGGTAATACTCATAAATGAGGATAATATAATTGATGAATTAAAACTTATTGAAACAGATTTGTTAATAACAGATAGCTATTTTGTAAATGAAACGTATTTTGAAGAAACAAAGAAAATATTTAAGAAAACAGCTTACATAGATGATATAAATAAGTATTATTTCAATGTAGATTTTTTAATAAATCAGAATAGTGATGCTGAAGATTTTGATTATAAGACTAAAGATTACACAAAATTAATATTAGGAACAGATTACATATTGTTAAGAGATGAATTTAAAAATCTACCTAAAAAGCATATAAAGGAAAAAGCTTGTGATATAATGATCACTGTTGGAGGAGCTGATCCTGATAACATAACAGAAAATATTTTATCGTATATTGGTCAATTAGATTATGATTTTCATGTAGTAATTGGTCCTTCTTTTGGAGATATACCTTTTGCTGAAAAATATAAAAATGATAATATAAAATTCTATTATAATGCTAATATGCGTGAAATAATGCAAAAGTGTGATATAGCTATTTCAGCTTGTGGAAGCACCTTATATGAATTATCAGCAAGCGGAGTCCCGACTCTTGGTTTGATTATTGCTGATAATCAAAATGGAATTGCGAGTAAATTAAATGATCTAGAGATAATAAAAAGCTTAGGCTGGTATGATAAAATTAAGAAAAATGATTTAATAAATAACTTAAATAACTTTTCTAATAATTATAAACTAAGAAGTGCTTTAAGCGAAAAAGCATCTAAATTAGTTGATGGTAAAGGTGCAGAAAGAATAGCGAAAATATTATGTGAAGGAATTTAAATTTACGATATAATATTAATTTTAAAGGAGACAAGAGATGAATATATTAGTAACTGGCGGAGCAGGATTTATAGGAAGATGGGTTGTTAAGAGATTATTAGATGAAGGTCATAGAGTAGTTGCTTTAGATAATTTATCAAATGGACAAATTGAAAATATAGAAGAATTTAAGGAAAGAGATTTCAAATTTATAAAAGGTGATATAAAAAATGAAGCAGATCTAGAAGAAACATTTAAAGAAAAGTACGATATCATATATCATATGGGAGCTTCTATAAACGTGCAGGATAGTATAGATGATCCTAAAACTACTTTTTATAATGATACCGTAGGGACCTTTAATATTCTTGAAAGAGCAAAAGTTCAAATGTTTGGGAGAAATGCAAAAATGGAAGGGGAACAATGGGTATTAGATTCGAGTGAAAATACTCATCCATGTAAAGTAGTATTTATGAGTACATGTATGGTTTATGATATGGCTGGAGAAGAAGGAATTAGTGAGAGCCATTTAACTAAGCCTGTTTCACCATATGGCGGAAGTAAAATAGCAGCTGAAAACATGGTGCTTTCATACTATAATGCATACAAGCTTCCAACTGTTGTTATAAGACCTTTTAATACATATGGACCATTTCAAAAAACTGGTGGAGAAGGTGGCGTAGTAGCCATATTTATTAACAATTCTCTAGATGAAAAAGATATAAATATATATGGAACTGGAGAGCAGACTAGGGATTTATTATATGTAAAAGATTGTGCAAGATTTGTAGTAGAATCAGGTTATAATGATAAAGTAAATGGTGAAATTGTTAATGCTGGAACAGGAAGAGATGTAACTATTAATGAACTTGCTGAAATAATAGCTGATAACAGAGTGAAAATAAATCACGTTAAGCATATCCACCCTCAAAGTGAAATAATGAAGTTAAAATGCGATTATACTAAGGCTAAGGAACTTATTGGATGGGAGCCTGAATATACTTTAGAAGAAGGAATTAAAGAAACAGAAGAGTGGATAAGGGATATAAAGAGAAAATAATAATAATTATGTAGAAAAATAAATGTGAAACTAAAATTTCACATTTATTTTTGCCTTAAATATGGTAAAATATACTTATGTTTCTTTATAGATAATATTGTATATTATTGCAATATTATCTATAGATAAGCTTAATAACCATAGAAGAGGTAGTAAACATGATTATTAATCACAACATAAATGGAATTATTGCAAATAATAGAGCTAAGGAAGCAGGAAAAAAGAAAGCAGATGCTATGGCAAAACTTTCATCAGGTCTTAGAATAAATTCAGCATCTGATGATGCTGCTGGTTCTTCTATCTCACAAAAAATGAAAGCTCAAATAAGAGGGCTTGAACAAGCAGAAAGAAATATTCAGGATGGAGTTTCTCTCACTCAAACAGCAGAAGCAGGCCTTGGCTCAATTCAAGATCCGAATCTTTTAAGGATGAGAGAACTTGCATTGCAAGCTTTAAATGGAACGCTAACTCAAGCAGATAGAATGAATATTCAAAATGAATTTGATAATATACAGGCTAGCATAGATGATATTGCTAATAATACTGAATTTAATACGATAAAGGTTTTATCTCCTCCGGATAGTGATAATTATATTCCACCAAAGTGGACTCCGGGTACAGCTGATATAGTATTTATTATAGACAAAACTGGAAGTATGGGTGAGAAAATAAATCAAGTAGAAAGTAATATAGATGGATTTATAGATAAAATAACCCAGAATGGAATTGATGTAAATATGGGGTTAGTAACTTATGGAGATGTTAATCCATCTCAAGGTGGTGATTCGACTGTAAAAAATGATATGACATCTAATTTGGATACATTTAAAGAATATTTAAATTCTATAGTACCAAGCGGCGGAGGAGATGCGAATGAATCAGGTCTTGAGGGAATTGCAGATGCGGAAAATGGAGCTTTATCATATCCTTTAAGACCAGATTCTGCCAAACAATTTATTTTGGTAACCGATGCGTTTGTTCATGATAGTACAAGTGATGGAGGAGATGGGGAATCGACTTTGAATATAGATAATGTGGCGGCAGATCTTAAAAGTAAAGGGATTAAGCTTACAGTAATAAGTGAGGATTATACTAAATCACAGCTTGAAAGACTTTCTGATCCTACAGGTGGAGAGTACATTGATATAAACAGCAACTTTCAAAATCAATTAAGTGCATATGCAAGTAAAATATTAATTGATGCTGGCTGTAAAGAAGAGACTCAGATAGGTGAAATGCCAACATTAAAATTGCAAGTAGGTGCAAATTCTGGTGAGGAATTTAAAGTGAAGCTTTTTGATGCAAGAACACAAAAGTTAGGAATAAATGATATATCTGTTGATACTCCTGATAATGCTAAAAATGCACTTGATAAAATAGATGATGCAATGGAAATAGTATCCAAACAAAGAAGTAAGTTTGGCGCATATCAAAATGCGCTTGAGCATATAGGAAACAATGTTGGAAACTATGACAACAACATTACTTCAGCTGAATCAAGAATATCTGATGCAGATATGGCAAAAGAAATGATGGAAATGACAAAAAACAGTGTTATAGAACAATCAGCAGAGACAATGTCAAAACAATCAAATAACATGTCTCAAAGTATTATTGACTTAATGAGTAAATGGAATACAAAAGAATAAGATGCTGCTTTACATATAAAAAATAATTAGAAGTAGAGGTTAAACATGCTGAGTTTATGTATGATAGTTAAAGATGAAGAAGAAAATTTAAAAAAATGTTTATCTAAATTAACAACAATTGTAGATGAAATAATAATAGTTGATACAGGCTCTGCTGATAATACAAAAGATATAGCAAAGGTCTTTACAGATAAGATTTATGACTTTAAATGGTGCAATGATTTTTCAAAAGCTCGAAATTTTTCGGTATCTAAAGCATCGAATGACTGGATTTTAGTTTTAGATGCAGATGAATTTGTTATTGATTTTGATAAAAAGTACATAGAAGAATTTATAAAAAGTCATCTAAATGAAAAGAGAGTTGGCAGGATTAATAGAATAAATGCAATTGAAGATCTCAATGGGAATAAGAAGTACAGAGAAAAAATTAATCGACTTTTTAATAGAAAGTATTTTTACTATGAAGGTATAATTCATGAGCAGATTATAGCTTTAGATAGTGAAGATTATGAAACCGAGAGTTTAAATGTAACAGTGGAACATATTGGATATACGGAAGAGATTTTAAATAAAACTGATAAATTAAAAAGAAATATTGATTTGTTAGAAACTGCGGTAAAAAATGATTCGGAGGATCCATACCTGTACTTTCAGTTGGGTAAGTCTTATTATATGCTTAAGGATTACAGAAATTCAGCTTTGTATTTTGAAAAGGCTTTAACTTTTCAGTTGAATTTTAAGCTAGAGTATGTTGAAGATTTAATTGAAACATACGGCTATTCATTAATTAACGCTGGTAGATATTCGGATGCCATCAGTATAGAAAATTGTTTTGAAATGTATTCGAAATCAGCCGATTTCCATTTTCTTATGGGATTAATATATATGAATAATGCTATGTTCGAAAAGGCAGTAAATAGTTTTATTCAGTGTACTAAATTTGTAAATAGTAAAGTTGAGGGGTTAACAACTTATGCTGCTTATTATAATATAGGAGTTATATACGAGGTTCTTGGCTTTTCTGAAAAAGCTATAGGGTATTATAGAAAATGCGGAGATTATGAGCCGGCAAAAAATAGAATAAAATAGATAATTTTAATGATATCCTAAAGATATGTATTATACTTACGAAAATAAAATTAATGATAAGATTAAAGATTTCTTGAATAAATTTTAAGAAGCTAAAGAGAAAGGATTTGATTATATTATGGATATAGCTTTAATGTCAGTGCTTATGAATCAATCAGCTGTTCAAAATGCAGCCTCTATATCAGTTGTGAAACTTGCTATGAATAGCAGCACTGAAATGGCAACAACTCAAATTTCAGATATCATGAATAATAATATGGCTATTGATACAAGCAAGGGTACTAATATAGATGTAAGAGCTTAAATGATGATATAAAGGAGGTTTTATAAGGTGAGATTATCTCATAATATGTTTTCTCTAAGCATATATCAAGCTTACAAAAGTAGACTAAGTGAGAATGCTAAGGCTTTAAATAATGTGAGTACTGGAAGTAAGTTGAATTCTGCTAAAGATAACCCTGATAAAATAGGAAGAAATGAAACTTTGAAAATACAAGTATTAACTAATGATGCAGCTAGTAAAAATATTCAAGATGCAAATTCTATGATTCAAACTTTTGATGGCTCACTTCAGCAAATTAACGATAGCTTAAGCCGAATGAAAGAATTAGCTGTTAGCGCAGGTGCTGGAAGCTTATCAGATGACGATAAAAAAATTATTCAAAATGAGATTGATAGTATTAAAGCGGACATAAATGACATAGCAAATAATACGGAATTTAATGGAGTAAAATTAAATTCAACTAGTACATCACCATTAAATGAAAACCCTACAAAATTGGTAAAGACTGAGATTGGAAATATGGAAGGTGAGAGTGTAGAAATTCCATTTTTTGATGTGAGCTCATCTAATTTGGGAATTAGCGGTTTAGATATAAATGATGTTGGTGGTTCTATTAAAGCCGTAGATAATGCAACACAAATGGTAAGTAGAATAAGAAGCAAATATGGAGCATTACAGAGTAATTTAGAAGGAACAGTGGATTATTTAAGCAGTAAGGATATTGTTATTCAAAAAGCTCAAAGTACAATTGGAGATGCAGATATTGCTGAAGAAATAATGAATTATTCAAAAAGTCAAATATTAATTCAATCATCAATTGGATTAATAGCTCAAAGCAATAAATTCCCTCAAGATGCTTTGAATATATTAGGAAATGCCAGATAGTGTATAAATTAAAGGTAATTAAAAAAATGTTTAGTATGAATAGAAAAAAGTAAAAATGAAGTGATAGAATGAATATTTGCATAATCCAGACGGATTATGCAAATATTCATTTTTTTTCTATATGCTGTATAATAATAAAATTACAGCTAGCAGAGCTATATGCTAATTAAATATCTAGATGTAAAATGCGTAAAATTAATTTCAATATAATATATATATGTTGCAATAATAAAATTACATTTAGGATGTCTATCCGCTAAGTAAATATCTAAATGTTAAATGTAGAAAATCAATTGCAACATATATATATAAATAAAATGATGATTGCTGGAGCACATTGATGAATTATATCAAAATACATTGAATAATACTAATTATGAATTGTTTTTTGTTTCATATTTTATCAAAAAGATAATATTGATTTAAAAATAAATGTTATTTTTACATTAAAATAGTTTTTTTTTATAAAAATTTATAGATAAAAATATCTATTTATTTTATAATATAGAGTATAGTGAAAATAATAAGGTTTTATAAATAAAAATAAGATTAAAAAAAAGTAATACAAAAAAATGGTAATATTTTGTTTTACAAAGAGTAACTAATAATGTAAAATTAATAGTTATAAGGTATTTTTATTATATTTATGCAAAAAGTAAAGGGAAGGTAAGGGAGTGGGTTTATGGCAGTGCAGTTCATGGGTAATGATGATACATACAATTTAATTAAATTAGGAATTAATGCATCCAATGTTAGAGCCAAAGCAATTGCTAACAATATGGCGAATGTTAATACTAAGAATTACAAAAGATTCAATGTTGTATTTGAAGAAAATTTAAATAAAGATAATTCTTCAAGTTTAGAATTGAAGAAAACTAGAAAAGAACATATTTCTAATGGCGATGAGTCTCAAGATGGTATTTCAATTGAAAGAGATACTAGTACTAGCATGAGAAATGATGGGAATAATGTCGATTTAGATGTTGAAAAAGTTAATCAGGCAGCTAATACTTTAAAGTATAATGCTTTGATTACTGATATAAATAATAAATTTAATAATTTAAAAACTGTTATTAAGTAAAAAATGTAAGTATTTTATTAGGGTGGAAAAATTGAATTTAAGGGGGAAATATAAATGAATGCATTTAGTTCTATGCAAATAAGTGCAACAGGTCTTTCGGCAGAAAGATTAAGGATGGATACTATATCATCTAATATGGCAAATGCAAGTACCACAAGAAGTGCTGACGGTTCAGGCCCATATGTGAGGAAAGTAGCTGTATTTCAAGAAGCTCTTGATGCGAATAAGGATATGGCAGGGGTTAAGGCTGTGAAAATAGAAAAAGATCCATCACCACTAAGAAAGGTGTATGATCCAACTCATCCAGATGCGGATGCAGAAGGATACGTTACTATGCCAAACGTAAATGTATTAAATGAAATGGCAGATATGATGGTGGCAACAAGATCTTATGAGGCAAATGTAGATACGCTTAATGCGTTAAAAGGTATGTTTTCAAAAGCATTAGAAATTGGGAAATAGGGGGGATTAAGGCATGAGAATAGAGGATAAATTTGCACAAAATGAAATTTTGTTTAACAGCAAATTTGATAGTATTAGTAATAATAAAAATAAAGTCAAAGACGAAGAATCTGTTAGTTTTGGAGATGTTTTGGCAAAGACTCTAAATGACACTAATGATAAAATGATGCAAGCTGATTCAACTGCAACTAAATTTGTTAAGGGTGAAGATGTTGATGTTGATGATGTAATGATTAAGAATCAAGAAGCGAGTTTGAGTCTGCAATTTCTAACTCAGACAAGAGATAAATTATTAGACGGTTATAATCAATTGTCAAGGTTACAATTGTAGCAAGGTGAGGAGAGCTAAATAATGAAAAAACTTTTAGAAAAGATTAAGGGGCTTTTAGAAAAGTTTAAATCCCAGAACAGAAAGATAAAAATTGCCATTATAATAGCAGTGTTAGCGGTTATTATAGCAATTGGATGTGGGATTTTTTATTCTTCTTCTAATAAATACCAAGTTTTGTTTTCAAATCTTGATGAAGGAAATGCAAATACTGTAATTGATTATTTAAATAAAAATAAAATAGATGCAAAAGTCGATAATAATTCGAATACTATTATGGTGCCTCAAGATCAAGTTGATAAATTGAGACTAGCACTAGCTCCTAATCTTACAACACAAAGCCAGGGATTTGAACTTATGGATAGCGGAAATTCTTTTGGTATGACAGATGAAGAATTTAAGATTAAGAAGCAAAGAATGCAGCAGGGAGAATTGGAAAAGACTATAAAGAATTTTCCACAAATTCAGGATGCGAGAGTACATATTACGGAAGCACAGGATTCAGTATTTGCAAAGGACAAGCAGCCGGGTAAAGCTGCAGTTTATTTGAAGCTTAAGCAAGGTCAAACTATGAATGAAGACCAAGTTAAAGCTATAGTAGCTTTGGTGTCTGGAGCAACTGAAAATATTCCTAAAGAAAACATAGACGTTATTGATGACAAGATGAATTTATTAACAAAAGATATTAATAGTGATTCGACAGATGCGGTAAGTTCTAGTACTATATCAAAACAGCAGGATGCAGAAAAGGCTTATGAGGATAGGATGCAAAAGGCTATTATAGGTCTGCTCGAACCAGTTGTTGGTAAGGGAAAAGTAAAAGTATCGGTAAATGCAGATTTGGATTTTGATTCGAAACAAAAGACGCAAACAGTGGTTGATCCTAATAAGGTTATTGTAAGTCAGGAAAATTCTAAAGAAACAAATAGTGCAGGTACAGGTACAGATAGCCAGAGCCCTGTAGATAATAATATGAGTAATCAGATTTCTGGTAACACTACTAATAATTCAACTTCAAGTAAAGAAGATCAAAAAACCAACTATGATACAGGAAAAACGGAGTCGAAAGTTATTAGCGCTCCAGGAGAAGTTAAAAGGCTTACAGCATCAGTTATGATTGATGGAAATTTAGATGATGCAACTAGACAATCGCTTGAAACGCAGGTGGCTAATGCAATAGGACTTGATACACTTAGGGGAGATCAAGTTTCAGTGCTTGGAATGGCGTTTGATACAACTGCACAGGATCAAGCAAAGACAGAATTAGATGCAATGAATGCAGCAGAAGCAGCTGCAAGCAAGAATAGAATGATGGTTATTGCTGGCGTTCTAGGAGCAATAGTTTTAGCAGGAGCAATTGCAGGTGCAATAATTTTAATGAGAAGAAGAAGATCGAAGAGAGCGGAAGAAGAGCAAATATTAGATACATTAATAGATGATAGTATAATACCTAAGGAGCCGGATGCTTTTGAGTCGATAGAATTTGAGGCTAAAACTCAAAAATCTCATTTAGAGGATGAAATAAAGAAATATGCAACTGAAAAACCAGAACAAGTTGTAGAAATAATAAAGTCATGGTTGGCTGAGAGTGAGAGGTGATATGTAGATATGCCAAAGGAACAAAACCAATTAACAGGAGTGCATAAGGCTGCGATTCTATTTATAACACTTGGCCCAGAAGCCTCATCTGGTATATTGAAAAAATTGCCAGAAAGCGATATTCAAAAGATAACTTATGAAATTGCTAATATAACTTCTGTTACTTCGGAGCAAAGAGAAGAAATATTAAATGAATTTTTACAAATAAATAAGGCTAGAGATTACATAATTGAAGGTGGAATGGATTATGCTAAGACACTGCTTTCAAAAGCATTAGGAGCTCAAAGAGCTAGTGAAATATTGGAAAAGGTGTCTGAAGCTACAGCACAGTATAGACCTTTTTCAATTGCAAGGAAGGCAGATTCTCATCAATTATTAAATGTAATAATATCAGAACAGCCGCAGACAATAGCGCTTATATTATGTTATTTACAAGCAGATAAAGCTGCACAAGTAATGGCGGAATTACCAGAAGAGACACAAAGTGAAGTCGCTTATAGAATAGCAACTATGAATAACACATCTCCAATGGTAATTAAAGAAATAGAATCAGTGCTTGAAAGTAAATTATCTTCAGTGGTAAGAACTGAAATGACAAGCTTAGGTGGAGTAGAAACATTAGTTAATATCTTAAATGCAGTTGATAGAACAACTGAAAAGAATATTACTGAAGGTTTGGAAAGAGAAGATGCTGAACTTGCAGATAAAGTTAAGAGCTCCATGTTTGTATTTGAAGATATTGTTTCTCTTGATGATGTATCTATTCAAAGAATTCTTAGAGAAGTTGAGGCTTCAGATCTTGCGCTTGCGCTTAAAGGATGTTCTGATGAAGTTGCGAATTGTATTTATAGAAATCAATCTAAGAGAGCAGCTGCTGCATTAAAGGAAGATATGGAATTCTTAGGACCAGTAAGAATTACAGATGTTGAAAAAGCGCAACAAAAGATTGTTTCTGTTATTAGAAGGTTAGATGATGCTAATGAAATCATCATAGCAAGAGGTGGAGAAGATGCAATCATCGTATAGCTTAATAAAAAAGGGATTTGCAAAAGAGGGAAATAGCAAAGTTATTTCGACAGAATATGTTAGTAAGAAGACTGTATTAGAAGGCTTTGAGGAATTAAAAGAGGAAGAAAGCGAAGAAAAAGTACCTCAAATTGATCCAGAAGAACTTTTAAAAAAATATGAAGATATTGGTCAGAGAATAATAGAAGATGCAAAAAGAGAAAAGCAGGCAATAACTTTAAGAGCTCAGATGGAAGCTAACGCTGCTGAAAAAAGAGCTTATGAAAAAGGCTATGAGCAAGGGCTTAAAAATGGATATGATGACGGCTATAAAAAAGCCTATGATGAAACAATAGATTCGGCCAAAGCTGAAGCTGCTGAAATTGTAAATAAAGCTGAGATATTATTAAAATCAGCGCATGAAAATTATGAAAATTATTTAGAAGTAAAAAAAGTAGAAGTAGTAAAATTAGCATTAGAAATAGCAGAAAGCATTGTGCAAAAGGAATTAAGCAGAGATGATGCTATGAATGCAATTATTGAAGAAGCTTTTAAGATTTCAAAAGGAGAAGATAATGTTATTTTAAAGGTAAATTCGGTCCATGTAGAAGAATTAAAAGCTGAAGTTGAAAGATGGAAAGTATCTTATGGTATAAAGAACGAAATTTTTGTGATTACTGATGAATCTATTGAACCAGGAAATGCAGTTTTGGAAAAACCAAGCGGAATGGTAAAAGTGGGCATAGAAATCGGTATGGAACAGATACGAAAAGCGATACTAGGATAATTTATGCGATTTACAATTTGCAGTTTACACTTATGGAATAAGTTTCTACGAAGCTTATTAAAAGTAAATGATTTTAACATAATTGTTAATTGTACATTGTCAATTGTAAATTGCTATTGTAAAGGGGTAATTCTAAAATGCTTGATTTAGACTTGGATTTTAGTAGATTAATAAAAAAAGTAAATAATACTTCAACTATATATAGTGAGGGTATTGTTAAGAAAGTGATAGGTCTTACTATTGAAGTACAAGGCATTAAGGCATTTATTGGAGAGCTTTGTGTAATATACAACGAAAGAAATACTCCAATAAATTGCGAAGTTGTTGGATTTAAAGATGAATTTGTAATTTTAATGCCTCTTGATGAGCTTATAGGAATATCACCAGGTTGTAGAGTTGTACCGCAGCATAAACCATTAAGTGTTAGATGTTCAGATAAATTACTTGGGCACATAATTGATGGACTTGGAAAGCCGATTGATTGTGAAAGTATAGCGATGGATGGAGAAGAGTATCCTTTAGAAAATGATGCACCAGATCCTCTAAAGAGAAAAAGAATACAAGAAATAATGCCAACAGGGATAAGAGCTATAGATGGTTTTTTAACCTGTGGAGATGGGCAGAGAATTGGTATATTTGCAGGAAGTGGGGTTGGTAAAAGCACAACTCTCGGAATGATAGCAAGAGAAGCTAAGGCAGATGTAAATGTAATAGCTTTAATTGGAGAAAGAGGAAGAGAAGTAAGAGAATTTATAGAAAAAGATTTAGGACCGGAAGGTATGAAAAAATCTGTTGTAGTTTGTGCTACTTCAGATAAGCCTGCACTTATAAGAATCAAAGGAGCATTAACAGCGACTGCTATAGCAGAGTACTTTAGGGATAAAGGGAAAAAAGTGATTCTTATGATGGATTCAGTTACAAGATTTGCCATGGCTCAAAGAGAAGTTGGACTTGCAATAGGAGAACCACCAGCCACAAAAGGATATACTCCTTCGGTATTTGCAAAGCTTCCGAGGTTAATGGAAAGATCAGGAACATCAAGCGATGGATCTATAACTGCATTTTATACTGTACTTGTTGATGGTGATGATTTTAATGAACCAATAGCAGATGCTGTTAGAGGTATATTGGATGGGCATATAGTTTTATCTAGAGATTTAGCACATAAAAATCATTATCCAGCTATTGATATTTTAAATAGTGTCAGCAGACTTATGAGTCAAATAGCACCTAAAGAACATAAAGAAGCAGCATCAATTGCAAGAGATCTTTTAGCAACGTATAAGGACTCTGAAGACTTAATTAATATAGGCGCCTATGTTAAAGGAAGTAATAAAAAAATTGATATGGCTGTTAATTATAATGATCAGCTGAATAGTTTTTTATGTCAGGGAATTGATGAAAGATCAAGCTTTGAAGAAACAGAAAATATATTGTTGTCAATGTTTAGACAATAAGATTAGTACATAATTTGAAAAAAGTAAAATGTTGAAAAATGGTAATAAATTTTACGCTATGCGCATTGAGAAAAGAATTAAAGAAATCCAGAATAGATTTCATCCACAACTGTAAACTGTGCATTGTAAACTGTTAACTGATTAAGGAGGAGCTTCACTTTGGCTGAAAAATTTAGGTTTGGTTTAGAAAAACTTCTTGAAATGAGAATTGCAAAGGAAGAGGAAAGCAAAAGGTTATTTACTGAAAGTCAGAGAGAAAAAAATAAGATAGAGGAAAAGTTAGAAGAGCTTAACCAAAATTATCATAAATACAAGGGAATAACACCTCATGAAGATATAATATATCAAAAACTCAAAAGATATTATATTCAAGGAATTCAAAGTGGAATAAAGGCAACTGAAAAGGCTTTGTCTCTTAAAAATCAAGAAGTTGATAAGAGAAGAAGAGAATTAACAGTAAAGCAAATGGAAAGAAAGACGGTTCAAACATTAAAAGAGAAGAAATATACTGCATATGTAAAAGAGCAGGATAGAATAGAACAAATAAATTTAGATGAGTTAGCTCTTTACGCATATGTAAGAAATCAGGATGTTCAATAAATATTAATGAACTCATATTTAGTAAAATAGGGTATTTTACTTTTTGAAATTCAGTTAAGAAATTCTAATATAAGTTATTAATTGAACTTGAAAGGGGGTGAGAATAATGGGTATAAGTACAAATGCGTCAAATAATTATTCGGGAACTAGTAGTCTTGATATGTTTTCAACAAGTTATACATCAAGTGGCTTCTCCACTAAAGCCACTTATGACTCTAATTGGGGTTATAATGCAAAAGCAAGCAATAGACCTGATGACTTTAAAGAAATATTAAGTTCAAAGACTAATTCTAGAAGAGAAGATGATAATGAAAATGTAGATAGAATGAGTAGAACTGATGATGTGAATAAAGGTAGAGAGTCAAATGAAGTTACCAATAATGATGAGCTTGATGAATTAAAGAAAAAGCTTAAAGAATTAGAAGAGGATAGTAAATCTGACTCAGATTCTAAGGATAAGATAAAAGATGCATTAACAGAATTGTTAGATTTACTTTCAAAGCTAGGTATTAAGCAAGATGATTTAAAGTTAAATGGAAAAGTTAATTCAGATGCTCTAAAAAATCTTACAAATACTATTGATAAACTTACGAAATCCAATAGTAACTTAGATGACATTATGAGTAAAATAATGGAACTCTTAAAAGAAGATTCTGTAAAGGATAATTTAGATACTGATTCATTAAAATCAATACAAAAGCTTTTGGGGAATTTAAGTTCTAGTTTATCTGGTAATAATTCGAATGAGACAAAAGAAACTAAAAGTAATTTGAAAAATTTAATGTCGGAAATATCAAATATGCTGAATGACAAGCAAGGGCAAACTAAGAAGATTTTAACTCTTGAAGAGATGCTAAATAAAAATCATTCACAAAATAGCAATGAGGATTCAAGTAAAAATACAAGTGGAGAAGCTACGAAAGATAATAAGGCAGCTTCAAAAGAAGATAAATTTTTAAATTCACTACTTGATGATAAAAAAGATGATTCTTTAAACAAAATAAATTTGTTCGCATCAAGAAATTCTATAGTTCAAAATCAAGGAGTTGAAAATGTAAGAGGACTTTCGGTTAATAAGGCGACTTTTGTAGATGATTTAATACGGGATGTTAAATTCATGAGTTCAAATTCACTTAAAGAATTAACTGTAAAAGTAAATCCAGGTAATTTAGGAGAAATAACAATTAAATTAGTTCAGGAAGATGGTTTGATGAAAGCTGAACTAAAAGCCAATTCAAAGGAAACAACTGCTTTACTTTCACAAAATATAGCTGATATTAAAAAGCAGTTAAGCGAACAAAATATAAAAATGGCTGATGTAAATATCAATTTATATCAAGAAGATACTACATTCTTTACAGATCAAGGGTTTGGAAGACAACTTTCTGAAGAGCAAAGTAAAAACAATAATAGAACTAATGGTATGAATGAAGAAGATGCAACAATTGATGAAATATCAACAGCAGATAATGCTGAAAATGACAATAATTTAGACTTTTTTGCATAGGAGGTATTTATATGGCTGTATCAACAAATAATTCAGTTTCAGGTCAATACACAACTGACAGGGGAACGAAAATTGTAAAATCAAATACTGATTTTGATAAAAATTCTTTCTTAAAGATCTTGGCTGCTCAATTAAGTAATTTAGATCCGACCCAAAATCAAGATTCGAGTGCATATGTAGCTCAAATGGCTCAATTCGCATCATTAGAGCAAATGCAGAATTTAAATGGTACCATGTCTGACTATGCATATCAGCAAATGATTGGAAAGACGGTAACAATAAATTCGACAGATGATTCCGGGAAAAATCTTCAAGGATATGTAACAGGAATAATTAAGAAAGCTAGTGGAACTTATGCAGATATGATTGTTGGCGGAAAATCAGTGGAACTTGATGTATCTAATATAATAGGTGTTGTAGATGCTACAGACAGTAATACAGTAGCTAATAGCAGATCTGCACTAAATTCAGATTTCCTAGCTGCTTCGGCCTTAGCGCAAGGAAATGAAAATGTTGTTGTTGCAATATTGGATGACGATGGAAAGACTGTTACTGTAAAGGGAAAAGTAACTGGAGCTTATATAGATACAGTTTCTGGAGCCACAGTAAAAATAAAAGTTGCTACATTAGATGATGGTGGAAAGCCAACTGGAGAAACTAAGACCTACGATTATGGCGATATAGTAAGAGCAGGTAATTTATCAGATGATGATATGAATGTTGACTTAGGAAAGAATAGTAGTTCAGATTCGAGTGATTCTAAAGACGGTTCTGATGGTAAGGCGGCAGAATCTAGCAGTTCAGCTGATGATTCAAATGCTAATTCTGTTAACCAAAGTAGTTCTTCCAATGATAAATCTGTAAATACTATTGCAAGCAGTACTAATAGTTAAGCAAAGCGTTAGTAAAGAATAGGCTGAGAATGAGTTATAGGATTATTAATGGTCGAGCATATTCAGTAGGAAATATTAAACCAATTACAAGTTCATTAAATAATGTAGCTAAGACAACTAATAGTAAAGATGAAACAAGCTTTAAAAGTGTCCTTGAAGATCTTAAAAATAAAGATGAAGGATTTACTGTATCTAAACATGCAGCTATGCGATTAAATAATATAAATTTTACAGAAGAAGATATGAAAGAAATACAAAAGGGTTTTGAAATAGCAAAGGATAAAAATTCAAAAAATACAGTTATGTTATATAAGGATATAGCGTTAATTGCAAGTGTAGAAAATAAAACTTTAATAACAGCTGTAGAGAAAGATAGAGCAAAAGATAACATATTTACAAATGTAGATAGCGTAGTGATTTTATAGGCTGGACCTTAAAGCAGTTTGCAGTTTACAGTTTATAATTTACAGTTAAGGATAAAATTTTTTTAGAATTTTTTGAAGATGAAAATGTATAATTTTTATTCATTATTGTAAATTAGTAATTGTTAAATGTTGATTGGTAATCGGAAGCCTCAGCTTGCGGAATGACAGAAGCAAGTTAAATAAATGTATAATTAATATGTATAAATGGGAGGAACGTTTATGTTAAGATGTATGTATTCTGGAATAAGCGGAATGAAGGTTAATCAAACTAAATTAGATGTAATAGGTAACAATATTGCCAATGTTGGAACTACAGCATTTAAAGGGTCACAAGCTAGATTTACTGACATGCTTTATCAAAATGCTGGAGTTGCAACAGCGCCTACAAGTGTACTTGGAGGTACAAATTCTAAGCAGGTAGGTCTTGGAGCTAAACTTTCAAGTATTAATAAGTTAATGAGTCAAGGTAATGCGTTATCAACAGGAAGAGCTTTAGATGTATGCGTTGATGGAGAAGGATATTTAGTTGTTGCTAAAGGACCAGTAGATGGGACAATAGATACTACAGATGGTACAAGTACTGGTGGCGGTGCCGGCGGTGGAGGGACAACTACTAAGGAAATGTCAGAAACTTTGTATACTAGAGACGGGAATCTTACTTTAGATGAACAAGGAAATTTAGTAACAGCCGATGGACATAGGGTAATGGGCTATTACTTAACAGGGACATCCACAGGAACTAATCCTGCTAGTGCAACTGTAAGCGTGGATTATAGTACAGGTGAACCAGTAGTATCATATGTAGACTCAGATGCAGCTAATTTACATGCAACTGATACATCATTACATCCTTTAGCTATACCAGATAGTATAGAATATAATGGCAGTACGGAAAAGATAGCTTCATTTGAAATAGGTAAAGATGGTGTAATTACAGCAATTTTGGGAAATGGTAAAAGATCAGCAATAGGACAAATAGCTATGGCAGATTTTAAGAATCCAGAAGCTTTAAAAGATGTTGGCGGTAACATGAGTTTAGTATCTTCAAATTCAGGATCTGCAATTTATAAAACTGGTAAACTTGATGCTACAAGTACTTCAAGTACTACAGAGGATAATTCAGGGGGATTTGGAGATTTTGTTCAAGGAACTCTTGAAGCGTCAAATGTAGATTTAACAGAACAATTTACAGATATGATTACAGCAACAAGAAGTTTCCAAGCTGCATCAAAGATGATAAGCACAGGAGATGAAATTCTTCAAACTATTACGGGGTTAATAAGATAAAGTATGGACTAGAAAAATAAATGTAATTATAGAGCAAGTTGAGGGAAACTTCAGCTTGCCATAAATTACAATCTGCAAAATTTACTAGGGATAAGTTTTGCTATGCACAATGCACAATGCACAATTGAAGGGATTACCATTGTTGGAAAAGCATTATACTATAAAGAAAATGGAAATTATAATAAAATAAATTGTGTATTGTGAACTGTACAGATATTATTTAAAGGGGTGAGAATTTATGATAGACGTAACCGGAATGAATCATGAACATTTTGTATTGAATGCTGATCATATTGAAAAACTTGAGTCAGTACCAGAAACAATAATTACATTAACTAATGGGAAGAAGTATATAGTATTGGAAAGTATACAAGAAGTCAAAAATGCTGTTATAGAATATAAAAATAAGATTTTTACATTAAAATTATAAAGTACAATGAACAAAAAATGGGGAAAAGTACTTTTTATTTGTTGCGAATAGTGAGGAGTGATAATAATGGCTTTTGGAAGAAAAAAAGAAAAAGGCGAAGATTCAGAGAAAAGTAATAAGGGGATTATGGTGATTCTATTCATTTTAGGATTATTAGTAATAGGAGGAGCAGCCTTTGGTGGTGTGTATCTGTTTATGAAAACAAGCAAAACTGTAGATGCGCAAGAAGTTGTAGTAGAAAACACATATATGGATTTAAGTGAATTTACAGTAAACTTAGCGGATGAAGGTGGAAAGAGATATTTTAAAGGTGAATTATCCATAGGATATGATAAGAGTAAGACTAAATTAGGTGAAGAATTAACAGCAGATCAAGTAGTCGTAAGGGATGATATTATATTTTATTTTAAAAGTAAAAAGGCTGATTATATAAATAATGCAGCCAATAAGGATGAAATAAAGAAACAGCTTATGGAAGCAATTAATAAGGATTTAACAAAGGGCAAAATTACTGATGTAAGATTTAAGAGCATGATAGTTCAGTAGGTAAAAGAAGATGAATTTTGAATTTATAAAGATTATTGGACAGCTTATTTTAGCCTTAGGAATTACTTTCGGATTGATGTTTCTTTGTATCAGGGTAATGGGAACAAAAATTAACACCATGAACAATAATAAATATATTAAGGTAATTGAGAGAGTTCAAGTAACAAAAGAAAATGCAATTATAATAGTGCAGATAGGGAAAAAGGGATATGTAATGACTAGTACTGCAGGACATATGGAAAAGTTATCAGAACTATCAGAGGAAGAGATTAGTGATATTATAAAAGATAAAAAAAGGGCAGCAGAAGAAATGACCAAATATTATAGAGAGTTAGTATCAAAATCGAAGAAAAACTTTTCTGGCATAATAAAGAATATAAGATCGAAGGAAGAGAAACATGAAGAATAATAAAAGACGAGTTGCGTTGACTCTTATGATGGCCCTTGGCATTATGATGTTCTGCACCATAAATGCCTATGCTGCTCCAAGTAATACTGATTTACCCCAGTTAAATATTTCTCTAGGGAATGGGAACAGCACGCCTCAGGATTATGCATCGAGCATTAAGATATTAATATTTTTCACAATCATATCATTGTTACCTTCAATAGTAATAATGATGACATCATTTACCAGAATAGTAGTAGTATTTTCATTTCTTAAGAGTGCGATGGGAGTTCAGCAAGCTATTCCAAATCAAATTTTGACAGGACTAGCTATATTTTTAACTTTATTTATAATGCATCCTGTCTATAATGAAGTGAATACTAATGCAATTCAACCGTATTTAGATAATAAGATAACTCAGGAGGAGGCTTATACGGAAGCTTCAAAACCATTAAAGGAGTTTATGTTAAAGCAGACAAGACAAGAGGATTTGAAATTATTCCTTGATGTAAGTGGGGCTGATGAGGATAATGTGACAAGAGAAAATATACCATTTACCAGCTTAATTCCTGCTTTTTCAATAAGCGAATTAAAAACTGCATTTTTAATTGGATTTTTAATATACTTGCCATTTTTGGTTATTGATATGGTAATATCAAGTGTATTAATGTCAATGGGTATGTTTATGTTACCTCCTACCATGGTATCATTACCATTTAAACTAATTTTATTTGTTATGGTAGATGGATGGATGCTATTAACGAAGTCCTTGATACAGAGTTTTATGTGAGGTGAAATATTATGACACAAGCAATGCTTAACGCGGTTGTTAAAGAAACTATAATAACGGCAGCAAAAGTATCTGCACCTATTTTAATAGTAGTTCTTGTATTAGGCTTAGTTATAAGTATTATTCAGGCAACGACTCAGATACAAGAGCAAACACTAAGTTTTGTTCCTAAGTTAGTAGCAGCAGCAGTTGTCGGAATACTTTTAGGCAGCTGGATGCTTCAAACAATCATGTCTTTTACAACTAGAATTTTTGATTTAATTTCAAAGATTGTTACATAAGGAGGTAAACTACTATGGTGGATACGGCCTACTTTCTTGCTTTATTTTTAGTATTTTTACGGATAACTTCATATTTTATAACTGTAGGAGTATTTTTCCCAAGTGGAACACCTCAAATCATGCAAGGTACATTTTCGCTTATATTGGCATATGGAATCATATCTGGAGTAGATTATTCTAGTGTAAATGCTATAGATAGCGGATATATTCTAGCATTTTATGCTGTTAGTGAGGTACTGACTGGAGTTATATTAGGATATATAACTAATTTGGTTTTTCAAGCAGTAAGATTAGCTGGAGCATGGATGGATATTCATGCAGGATTTTCAATGGTATCTGTATTAGATCCGCAAAGTAATACTACATCAACTTTGCTTGGGAATTTTACATATTTTATTTCATTAGCATTTTTTTTTATAGTAGATGGCCATCATGTCATTATAAATATGCTTGTTGAAAGTACAAAGATAATACCTATTGGTAAAACCATTGTTTATCAAGAAACGTTAATGCAGGTGATGCAGACTATATTCAATTTTTTTGCACTAGGGATAGAGATAGCAATCCCAATAGTATTAATAATAGTATTAACTGATGTGTGTTTAGGATTGATTTCAAGGACAGTACCAACTATTCCAATTATGATTTTTGGTATGCCTATAAAAAACATGTTAGGTTTGATTACATTTATTATATTACTACCGCTTATGATGAAAATGGTAGGAACAGCTATATATAATCTGCCTAGTATTTTTAGAGATATAGTTAATTTGATACCAGCAGCTCCGCTAGTATTAATCTTTGCAAATGATGATAAAACGGAAGAAGCAACTCCAAAAAAGAAAAGCGAATCCAGAAAAAAAGGTCAGATAGCTAGAAGTAAGGATGTGTCAGTTGCAATAACAATGGTTGTGTGCACAATGTTAATATCTAGCTTATGGGGAATGTTAACTAACGGATTTAAAGACGTAATAATGTATTTTTTAAAATTTCCTATGCTGGAAGGATTTCAGATGGATACATTAAATAATATAGTGATTACTGTAATAATAAAGATAGCGAGTTATTTGCTGCCTTTTTCATTATCCATAATGGTTGGAGGAATTGTAGCAAGCTTACTGCAAACAGGATTCATAATAACGGCAGAGCCATTAAAACCTTCTTTAGGAAAGCTAAACCCTATATCAGGATTTAAGAATATATTTTCAAAAAGAAGCATAGTGGATTTATCTAAAAATATGGTTGTAATAATAATAGTAACAGTAATAGCATGTAACTATATTACAAAGAACTATCAAAACATATTAGGAATTTCAAATATATATTTACCTTCATTAAGTGATGAAGTGAAAAACTTAGTAGTGGGTATTTTTAAGCAAATATGTATAGTACTTGTTATTATTGCAGCTATAGATTATTTTTTACAATTCAGAATGCATAGTGAAGATATGAAAATGACAAAACAGGAAGTTAAAGATGAATATAAACAATCAGAAGGAGACCCTCAGCTTAAAGGAAAGATTAAGCAAAAGCAAAGGGAAATCGGAATGAGAAGAATGATGTCATCTGTTGCAGATGCTACTGTTGTAATAACAAACCCTACTCATTTAGCAATTGCTTTAAAGTATGAAGAGGGCGGGAATATGGAAGTTCCAAAGGTAGTAGCTAAAGGTGCTGATTATGTTGCTCTTAGAATAAAAAGCATTGCAAAAGAAAATGAGGTTCCGGTTATTGAGAATAAAGCACTTGCAAGATTAATGTATGACAGAGTAGAAATAGATGATGATATACCTAAAGATTTATATCAGGCAGTTGCTGAAATTTTAGTAGTTGTAATGAAGCTTAAGAAAAAGTAAAAATGGGAGGTTTAAGTTTTGGAGTTCGGTAATAAAAGGCTAAATGTAAA
The DNA here is from genome assembly GCF_000230835.1 of Clostridium sp. DL-VIII. Lineage (NCBI taxonomy): Bacteria > Bacillati > Bacillota > Clostridia > Eubacteriales > Clostridiaceae > Clostridium > Clostridium sp. DL-VIII. The sequence continues at coordinate 5,272,147 of NZ_CM001240.1, read as the reverse complement.
AGATAATTTAGACGTAGTAATATCATTTGCTGTAATTGCTATAGTTTTAATGATAATAATACCATTACCTAAACAAATGATTGATATACTTTTAGCATTAAATATAACAGTATCTATAGTTATAATTTTAATTACAATGTTTACAACCAGCGTGTTGCAGCTTTCAGTTTTTCCTACGTTATTGTTGGTTACAACATTGTTTAGACTAGCACTTAACATATCTTCAACAAGATTAATACTTACAGAAGCTGATGCAGGAACAATAATTCATGCTTTTGGTAACTTTGTAATAAGAGGAAACTATGTTGTTGGTATAGTAATATTTTTAATTATAGTTGTAATTCAATTTATGGTTATTACTAATGGTGCTGGAAGAGTATCAGAAGTATCGGCAAGATTTACACTTGATGCAATGCCAGGTAAACAAATGAGCATTGATGCGGATTTAAATTCTGGATTAATAGATGAGGCTGGCGCAAAGCAAAAAAGAAAAGATCTACAAGCTGAAGCTGATTTTTTTGGGGCTATGGATGGTGCGTCTAAATTTGTAAAGGGTGATGCTATAGCAGGGATTATAATTACAGTTATAAATATAATAGGCGGCATTATAATAGGTGTGCTTCAAAAAAACATGAGTGCAGCCGATGCAGCTCAGACATATACAATCTTAACTGTAGGAGATGGTCTTGTAAGCCAGGTACCAGCGCTTCTTATATCAACGGCTTCTGGTATTTTGGTTACACGTTCGAATAGTACAGAAAACCTTGGAGATACATTGTCTAAACAATTGACAGCATTTCCAATTGCAACAGGAATTGCAAGTGCTATAATGTTATTTTTGGGAATCATACCTAGTATGCCTAAAATTCCTTTCTTCGCAGCATCTTTAGCAATGGGGACATTAACTTATTTGCTGTATAAAGATGCAGCTGTCAAGGAAGCAGCAAGTTATGTATCTGAAGAAGAGGAAATTATTCAGGCAGAACGTAAGGAGCCAGAAAATGTTATGAATTTAGTCTCTGTTGAGCCAATGGAAGTTGAGATAGGTTATGGTCTTATACCACTTGCAGATGAAGCAACAGGCGGAGATTTACTTCAAAGAATTGCGTCTGTTAGAAGGCAGTGTGCTATAGAAATGGGAATTATAGTACAGCCTATAAGAATTAGGGATAATCTTCAACTCAAAACAAATGAGTACATAATAAAAATTAGAGGAACACTTATTGCTTCTTCAGAATTAATGCCAAGTATGTTATTATGCATGGACCCAACTGGAGAGAACTCGGATATACCTGGAATAAAAACAATTGAACCGACATTTGGACTTCCAGCAGTTTGGATTAATAAGGATCAAAGAGAAGAAGCAGAAATTAAAGGTTTAACTGTAGTTGACCCAACAACTGTTATGGTTACTCACTTGACAGAAACCATAAAGAGTCATTCTTATGAATTGCTCGGAAGGCAGGAAGTTAAACTTATTGTTGACAATGCAAAAGAAAAATACAGTGCAGTTGTTGAAGAACTCATACCAGACTTGTTGACAATTGGAGAGCTTCAAAAAGTATTACAAAATTTACTTAGAGAGAAAGTTCCTATTAAAGATATTGTTACCATAATGGAGTCGTTAGCAGATAATGCGAAAAATACTAGAGATTTAGAAGTTTTAACTGAGTATGTTAGATTCTCACTAGCCAGAACTATTTGCAACCAGGTAGTTGATGAAAATAGAGCAATTTCTGTTGTAACTTTAGATCCGAACTTAGAAGAAATTATAGCAAATAATACCCAAAAGTCAGTGCAGGGATCTTTCCCAACTGTAGATCCAGATACGACAACGAAAATACTTACAAGTATTAAAGATACTGTAGAGTCAGTATATTTTTATAATAATCAACCAATTATATTGGTTTCTCCAAATATAAGACCTGTGTTTAGAAAATTAATTGAAATGGTATTTCCTCATATAATGGTGATTTCATTAAATGAAGTGCCAAATGATGTTCAAATTAATAGTGAAGGAGTCGTAAGAATATAGATGATTATAAAAAAATATCTTGTAAAAAATATGAATGAAGGTCTGACTCGGATACGATATGAATTGGGAAAAGATGCTATTATAATAAGTCAGAGAAAAGTCAGGAGACCAGGAATTAAAGGCATGTTTTCTAAGAAGGTAATTGAAGTTACAGCAGCAGTTGAAAATTCTTCAAATGAAAATAAAGGCAATGCCAAACAAGAGAAAAGTTATAATAATAATGATGAAGAATTTCAAAACTCTTTAGAAAGTATAAAGAGACTAATGCAGGATGAAGTATTAGTTGCACCAAAGCCAGTTGAAGTTAAAGAAAGCATAAAACCAGCTGAAGGCTTAGCTGATAAAATATTAGAGCATAATTCTAATGTGGAAAAAGAAAGTATTCAAAATGGCAGAGAAGAGTATCAAGCAAATGGACGAGTAGGAAATTATATTAATAAATTAGATGATACCATTGAAGAAAAGACTGCTATAAAAAATACTAAAGAAGACATAAAAAATGAGGAAGCTAATATAGAAGCTATACACAAAGAGGTAAGTGAATTAAAGAATTTATTAAATAAAGTAATAAAGAGTTCTCCTTCTTATGAAGAAAGCTCTATAAGTTTTTCAAAGGATAGATTACATAAGTTAGATATCGATGAAGAATTTCAAGACGCTATTGTCAATATATTAGAGGAAAGTTCTGAAGAAGGTATTGATGAAACAGAAGCCCTAAGGGATATTTTTGAAAGAGATATTCTAATATCTAGGAAAAACTTAAATGGACGTGTTGTATTAGTTGGACCTACAGGGGTTGGGAAGACTACAACTATAGCAAAGCTTGCAGGAAGGCTTTCGCTTATTGAAAAGAAAAGAGTCGGGTTAATAACAGTAGATACATATAGAATCGGAGCTATAGAACAGTTAAAAACCTATGCTGAAATAATGAATATTCCTTTTAAAGTAGTAATTACTATGAAGGAAATGGAAGATGCAATTGAGCATATGAAAGATTGTGATGTTGTATTAATAGACACAACAGGAAGAAGCAGCAAGAATGCAATGCAAATTTCAGAACTCAGGGCTTTTGTTCAAAAAGCAAATCCTGATCATGTAAATATGGTAATAAGTGCAACAACTAAAAATAGTGATATAAAAGGTATATTGAAGGGTTATTCAGAACTTGAATATGATAATATTATAATAACGAAACTTGATGAAACCACTGTATATGGATCATTATATAATATAGTAAAGATTGCGAATAAACCGATTAGTTTTATAACTACAGGACAAAATGTACCTGATGATATAATGGTGCCAGAAAAAGAAGAAATTGCAAGTTTCATCCTAGGGGAGGAAATTCTATGCTAGATCAGGCAGAATCATTAAGAAAATTGATTAACAATGAGCAAGAAGAAAACAAACAAGTTTCTACTAAAATTATTACAGTAACATCAGGAAAAGGTGGAGTTGGTAAAAGTAATTTCGTTGTGAATTTAGCTATAACTCTTCAAAATAAAGGGAAAAAAGTATTGATTTTTGATGCAGATCTAGGGATGGGAAACGATGACGTACTAATGGGATTATATCCAAAACATAATATATTCGATATACTATTTACTGGCTTGGAAATTAAAGATATAATTATAGAAGGAACTAATGGAGTTCATTTAATTCCGGCTGGATCGGCTTTGACTAAAGCACAAGATTTAGAAGAAGATCAGAGAAAAATGTTCTTAGAAAAACTTGAGGCATTAGATGAGTATGACTATATTTTTATGGATACAGGTGCTGGAGTCAATAGGGATGTTTTATCTTTCGTAGCAGCCTCTGAGGAATTGATTATAGTAACTACTCCAGAACCTACATCATTAACAGATGGCTATAGTTTAATTAAAGCTACAGATCATTATAAGCTAAAAGATAAAGCAAAAATTGTTGTAAATAAGGCTTTTACTAAGGAAGAAGGCGAAGAAACCTTTAAAAAGTTTGACAGAGCAGTGAGCAGATTTTTAAAGATAAATATTGAGTATTTGGGAAGCATATTAGAAGATAAAAAGTTAGTGCAAAGCGTAAGACAACAAAAGCCTTTTGTTGTATTGTATCCGAATTGTGATGCAGCTAAGGATATTGAAAATATAGCTATGAGACTCATTGGACAAGATGTAAGTACTATGGATGGAGCAAAAGGGTTATTTAGAAGATTATTCAACATATTTTCGTAGGAGGAGTTAAAAGTGAATAATTTTAACTTAGAAGTAAATGATAAACTAGAAGTGGTGATGGGAGATAAAATATACAGGGCTTTAATAATAGATGTGCAGGAAGATTTTTTGAGAATAAATTTACCGGTGAATAATGGAGAGTATTTAATGCTTAATCCAAAAGAAGAGATTGAAATGAATTCGTACTTAGATGAGAATGGATGTTTTAATTTTTATTCTAAAATAATATCTAGAGGCAGGGAAGGAAATATAATATATTATGAAATATCCAAACCCTTTAATATAACTAAAATACAAAGAAGAAATTTCTTTAGAGTTAGTCTTGTTGATGAAGTAGAATACAAAATAATTACTAATGCTAAAGAAGAAGAGTTTGATAATATTCCTTATGAAAAGGGTCTTATGGTAGATCTAAGTGCTGGTGGATTAAAATTAAAGGGAAATGGAAAAATTGATGGGACGGATTTGATTTTAGTTAATTTCAAATTAAATTCAATTCAATTTGAAGTAAAGTGCGATATTGTAAGAATTGAGAATACAATGGATAAACAAAAATTATGCGGTCTAAGATTTTTAGATATAACAAATGCACAAAGTGAAAAAATTATTCAAGGTCTTTTTGAAATAGTGAGAAGACAAAGAGCAAATGCTTAAGTCTTTATAAATGGAAATAAGGCTTAAGGTATAGGCCATAATTATAGATGAGGGAAGTATATGGGGAGGGAATAGAATATGGAAGCGGTGGCCATGAAAGAGTTCGATGGAAAAGAGCAGATAATCCAGGAATATATTCCATTAGTAAAATATATTGCTTCAAGGGTTATGTTTGGAAAAAATAAGTATATGGAATATGAGGATTTAGTCAGCTATGGAATGATAGGACTTATGGATGCTTTAAATAAGTTTGATAATACTAAAGGAATGAAATTTTCATCATATGCATCAATAAGAATTAAGGGTGCAATGATAGATGAACTGAGAAAAAACAGGCCCATATCAAAAGGGGCCATGGACAAGTTAAATAGATATAATAAAGCTATTGACACCCTGCAGTTAGAGTTATTAAGAGAACCTACTAATATTGAAATAGCAGCACATTTGAAGATTTCTCTTAATGACGTTGCGGAAATTGAAAATTACATAAACTATATTTCAATGGTATCTCTGGAAAATGTGATTTTTTCAGATGATGAAGATGTAAATCTTATTGGAATAATAGAGGATAAAAATAGTCCAAGCCCTGATACATATTTGCAAGAAAAAGAACAATTAGAAATTTTAACGAAAGCAATAGATTTGCTTAAAGAGAAAGATAGAATCATATTGAATTTATATTACTATGAAGGGCTGACATTAAAGGAGATAGGCGTTGTGTTAAGTGTGTCTGAATCAAGGGTATGCCAGTTACATAGCAGGGCTATTATCAGCCTTAGGGAATGTATGAAAAAGCTGCATTATATGGACTAAATATTAATTGTATATAATAGTTTAACTTATGAATGACAAATATTTTCTATAAAATGAAAATAAGAGGTTAAATAGTTATAAGTTATGAATTATAACTCATGACTGACAAAGAGGTGTTTTATGCCAGTAATATTATTAATTATAGGTTTTGTTTTAGTAATTTATAATTATCGCGCTATTAAAAAAGACGAACGGACTAAAAAAGAAGATAGCAGTTTAAATACATCATTTCAAAGTGTATTACGAGATAATAAGGAAGAATTTAATGACTATAAAATGGAACTTGGAATATTAAGAAGAGATATAGCAGAGAGTTTAACTGAGTTGCAAGAAGAAATTGTTGATATAAAAAATAGTTTTTATGAACTTAAGAATTATAATAGATCATACGAAAATAAAGCAGAAGTAAAAAATAGCATAGATGAAGATTTAAGTGTTAATTCTAAAGCAGAAAATGAAGTAATGTCTGAAAATGATTATTTAGATAAAGATGATAGTGATAAGACTCAAAGAATTAAAGGTCTTTTAAAGGAAGGATTAACTGTAGAAGAAATATGTTATAAATTATCTGTGAGCAAGGGGGAAGTATTATTAGTAAAAGGTTTGTACAAAAAATAAAAAGTAATATTATATTTCTCATGGATAAAAAAATTTTATTTGGAATCGGTATAGGATTGATAATTGGAGTCGGATGTATGTTTTGGTATAAGTATACAGCAAACCTTTCAGATAGCCAAATAGAAGAAAAAGCTAGGGGATTAGGTATGATTTACGAAAATGAGAGTAAATCAATTATAAAAGGAGAGGATTAAAGTGATAAGAGGACTGTATACTTCTGTTTCAAGTCTAATAGCGCTTCAAAATGATCAAGAAGTAACGACTAATAATATAGCTAATGTTGATAATACAGGTTATAAAAAAAGAGCGCTTACCAAAAGCAGTTTTAATGATGTTATGATATCGAATAGACAGAAGCTTGTGGGAGATAAGTATGTTAGAAATAATATTGGCGATTTAAGTTTAGGAGTAAAGGTAAATGATGTAGATACAGTATTTACCCAAGGATCATTTAAAGCTACTGATAGTATGACAGATTTTGCAATAGATGGAAGGGGCTTTTTTGTAGCTCGAAACGGAAATAGAGAAGTCTATACAAGAGATGGAAATTTTAAAATAAATAATGAAGGTTATTTGATTACAAATGATGGAAGTGAAGTGCTGGGCATAAACAGTGCAACCGGAGAGAGAGAGCCAATATACATAGGTGATTCAAAATTCACTATAGATGGACAGAATAATATTAACATTGATGGGATTGGAACAACAGACAGGTTATTAACAGCGGATTTCCAAGATTATAAGAAGTTAGAACCACTTGGTGATAATTACATAACAACTGATAATCCGATTTATGATGCTAAAGTTAATGTTAGACAAAATTTTCTTGAAACATCTAATGTTGATCCTTCAGCAGAGTTGGTAAAACTTATGGAAATAAAGAGGCAATTTGAAACAAATCAGAAATTTGTTAAAATGCAGGATGAAACTGTTCAAAAGGCTGCAAATGAAATAGGACGTGTATAATAAGGGAAACTAAGGGGAGGAAAAAATTATGTTTAATATTTTTGCTATCGGAAAGAGTGGTATGTCAGCATATCAAGAAAAGCTTGATTATCTTTCAAATGATTTGGTAAATCAGCAAACAACAGGATATAAAAGTACAGATGTGGGTTTTAAAGATCTTTTAGCAGAATCCTTAAATAGAAGAGGAACTCCTCTTGTGAATGAAAAAGCTATAAGTGGTACAGGAGTTAAACTTGGTGTAAACTATGCGAATAATGAGCAAGGAAATTTGAAACAAACAGGTGAAAAGACTGATTTGGCTATTGATGGAGAAGGATATTTTGCAATTACTCAATCTGATGGAACTATAGCATATACAAGAGATGGTAATTTCAAAATAGATTCTAATGGAACTTTAGTTGATGCGAATGGTAAAAAAGTATATATTGAATATACAAATGGCTTTTCAGAGGGAAATCCTCAATTGGATAGTAAGAGTTTATCGATAGCAAAAGATGGAACTATATCAATGAATGTTGATGGACAACCAACTGATATAGGGACTATACCTGTTTTCACAGCAGTTGGCGATAAAAGTTTTATACCAATAGGAAATAGTTGTTTTATTCCAGCTTCAGATGCGCAAGTAACAATGAGTACTAATTATAATATTGAACAAGGTTTTTTAGAAGGATCGAATGTTGACCCAACTGAAGCGTTTTCAGATGTTATATTAACTCAGAGAGCTTTTCAACTAAGTTCGAAGGCAATAACAACTGCAGATGATATGTGGAGTATGATTAATAACATGAGATAATTTTATTTATTTGTAAGTAACAAGCCTTTATTCAGTGATGAGTGACTAGTTATGAGTTAAGGATGAAACTCAAAGGAAAGTCTAAGAGACCAAATACAAGATGCTCGCAGAGAATGTTCTGCTTACCAAATGCAAGATTTGGAGCATCACTTTTGGTCTCTCATTTTTTTCCGAATGGGATTTCTGAAATATATATTTTTGAAAGGCCTAAAAGATCTTCTTCCTAAACTTATAACTCATAACTTTTAATTCATAACTGGATAAGGCTTTTTTCGTTAACTTATAATTGTGAACTGTAAATTGTAAACTGTGTTCAATGGGGCTTTACATAAATAGGTTTTATAAGTACAATAAGTATGTGTGAATTATGATAATAAAATGTAGATTTATAGGAGGAATTGTTTTGGAAAATGTAGTTTATGTAACTGGACACAAAAATCCTGATTCAGATTCTATTTGTGCTGCATATGGCTATGCAGAATTTAAAAATAAGACTAGTGATCTTCCAGCTGTACCAGTAAGACTAGGAAATGTAAATCCAGAAACGCAATTTATTTTAGATTATTTTGGCGTTAAGGCCCCAAGATTATTAGAAACAGTTAAGCTTAAGGTGGAAGATTTAAACTTTGATACAATTAAGCCGATAAATGGAAATTACTCTTTAAGAATGGCATGGAACATTATGAGAGATAACCATATTAAATCTTTGCCTGTAGTAGATGATAAAGGTGGATTAATAGGAATTCTTTCAATTTCAAATTTAACATCAGCCTATATGGACATAGGAGATAATGACATTTTAGCAAAAAGTAAAACATCTATTGAAAATATTTTAGATACACTTTCTGCTACTAGCATATACATAAATGAAGCTTGCAAAGTATTTAATGGAAAAATCGTAGTATCAGCAATGCAGCCGGAAAGCTTAAAGGAAATCGTTGATGAAGGTGATATTGCAATTGTAGGAGATAGACCTGATGTACATGAAGCTTTAATTGATATAAAAACATCACTAATTATAATAACAGGTTCTCATAAACTTGCTGAAAACTTACTCTCAAAAGCTAAGGAGAATGGAGTCACTGTAATTAGCACACCACATGACTCATTTACAGCTTCAAGATTATTAATTCAAAGTATACCAGTAAGTTATGTTATGGCTACTAAAGATTTAATATCCTTTTCAAAGGATGAGTTAGCTGATGATATTAAGGATACTATGGCTGAAACTAGATATAATAGCTATCCAGTAGTTGATGAAGAGGGGAAAGTTATTGGAACTGTTTCAAGATATCATTTAATTTCAAACCACAAGAAAAAGGTTATTCAAGTAGATCATAATGAAAGAGGTCAATCTGTAGATGGATTAGAAGAAGCAGAAGTTCTTGAAATTATAGATCATCATAGAGTTGCTGATATTCAAACAAGCAATCCTATTTTCTTTAGAAATGAACCACTTGGAAGTTCATCAACTATAGTTGGTAAGAGCTATTTTGAACATAATATAACTCCATCTAAAGAAGTTGCAGGCTTATTATGTGGAGCTATAATATCAGATACTCTATTATTTAAGAGCCCAACTTGTACAGAACAAGATAAAGTTATATGTAGAAAACTTGCTGAAATCGCTGGAATATCAAGTCTAGAGGATTTTGCAAAGGAAATGTTTAAAGCAGGAACTTCATTAAAGGGAAAGAGTGTATCACAAATCTTTAATCAAGACTTTAAACCTTTTACAATGGGTGAGTCTAAAGTAGGAGTTGCTCAAGTTAACACAATGGATATTGAAGGATTTATGCCGTTAAAAGATGAGATGCTAAGCTTTATGAAGAGTGAAGCGGATAAAAAAGGGTATGATGTGGTAATGCTTCTTTTAACAGATATTTTAACTGAAGGTTCACAGGTACTAGTTGCAGGTGAAAGACAAGATTATGTTGAAAAAACATTTAATGTTGAATTAAAAGATTCAATGGCATTTTTACCAGGTGTGTTATCAAGAAAGAAACAAGTAATACCACCACTTACTAATGTAATTAATTCAATGAAATAGGTAATTCAGTCAAAAATTACGAGTTATAAGTTAAGAGTTTGGATTGAAAATTCTAAGACTTTTCGAAAAAAATCAAAATATTAATTATATATATTGCAATTAGCTTTCTACATTTTATATTCTAGTATTTATTTAGCTTACAGATGTTTTAAATGTAATTTTGTTATTTCAACATATATAGTATGAATTATATGCAATTTAATATATTGTTAAATAAGGTATCACAAAATATATGTCTGAGTATTTTGTGGTACCTTTTTTATCTTTAATTTGTCTCTTTAATTTATAACTAAAAAAACGTCATAACTTTTATAAAGGAAAATATATATAATTATATGAAGTTCTATATATAGGAGGAAAAGTTGTGATACAGGAAAAAGAGTTGACATCTGGTCTCAGTACGAAGGAAGCGGAAAAGAGAATTAAAGAATTTGGACTTAATGAATTGAAGCACCATAATAAGACTTCAGCAGTTAAAATATTCTTATCTCAATTTAATGATTTTATTGTGTGGGTATTAATAGCGTCTACAATAATTTCAGGGATTATAGGAGATAAAGCAGACGCAATAACTATACTTATAATAGTAGTTATTAATGCAGTACTAGGATTTGTTCAAGAGTTTAGAACAGAAAAGTCCCTAGAGGCATTGAAGGAATTAGCTGCTCCAACCTGCAAGGTATTAAGAGATTCAAGCATAAAGATAATTAATTCAATTTATTTGACAATAGGAGATATTGTAATTTTGGAAGCTGGAGATAGAATACCAGCAGATGGATTCTTTATTGAAAGTTCTGGAATAGTAGTTGATGAATCGTTACTAACTGGAGAATCGGTTGGTGTAAATAAAGAGTCCAGTAAATATGATACCATCACTAAGAAAACAAAAATAGAAAGTAATAAAGACAAAGATAAGAAAAAACTAAAGAAAAATAATGAAGGATTTATGGGGACTACTGTTGTAAAAGGAAAAGGCTTATTTAAGGTTGACTGTATAGGAATGAACACAGAAATGGGAAAGATAGCAGATTTAATTCAAAATATTGAAGAAGAAAAGTCTCCATTAAATAAGAGATTAGATTCATTAGGTAAAATATTAGTAATCATATGTGTCATAATATGTGCAATTGTCACTATAATGGGAATAATAAGAGGGAATGATATAACAGAAATGTTCTTGCTTGGAGTTAGTCTTGCAGTAGCAGCAATTCCAGAAGGCTTAGCAGCTATTGTCACAGTTTCATTAGCACTTGGGGTATCAAGAATGCTTAAGAAGAATGCACTTGTTAGGAAACTTCCTGCAGTAGAAACATTGGGCTGTACATCAATAATATGTTCTGATAAGACTGGAACTCTAACTCAAAATAAAATGACAGTAAAAGAAGTTTATTTAAATGGAAGAATTCATGAACTTGAAAGAGAAAAATTAAGTGATTATTCAAAGTTTATGAAGGCTCTTGTATATTGTAATGATTGTAATTACGACTTTACTAAAAAAAATATGAATGAAGCACTTCATGGAGATCCAACAGAAACAGCATTAATAAGTATGTTTTTTAACGATGTAAATAACTTAGAGAGTTTCGTAAATAATGCTGATAGAGTATTTGATATACCCTTTGATTCAACAAGAAAGATGATGTCAGTTGTAACGAAGGAAGGAGACAAAGAAACTTGTTACGTAAAAGGTGCTCCAGAAAGGGTAATAGAAAGGTGTAATTTCATATTAGAAAATAATAAGATTAAACCGTTCACATATCAAAAGAAAAAGCAAGTAATAGAATTTGTCATGGCAATGTCATCAAGAGCTTTAAGATGCATAGCAGCAGCATATAAAGAAGAAAATTTAAGTAAGGGAGATAATCTAGAGCAAAACTTGATTTTTATAGGTATAGCAGGGAGCATAGATCCTCCAAGGGAGGAAGCAAGGGATGCAGTTTTAAAATGTAAGCTTGCAGGAATAAAACCAGTTATGATAACAGGAGATCATCAAAATACTGCCCTTGCAATAGCTAAATCATTAAATATATGCAGTAGTGCAGAGCAGGTTATGACAGGTGAAGAAATAGAGGAAATAAGTGACTTAGAATTAGAAGAAAAGATAAAGAAGGTTAGAGTTTTTGCAAGAGTCTCACCTAATCATAAGTTAAGAATTGTAAGGGCCTTTAAGAAAAAAGGAAATATTGTTGCTATGACTGGAGATGGTGTAAATGATGCACCAGCTATTAAAGAGTCTGATATAGGAGTTGCAATGGGGATATCAGGTACGGATGTAACAAAAGAAGCATCTTCCATGATTTTAATGGATGATAATTTTTCTACCATAGTTTCAGCTGTAGAAGAAGGAAGAATAATATATGATAACATAAGAAAGTTCATTAGATATTTATTATCATGTAATCTTGGAGAGGTGCTCACAATGTTTTTGGCAACAGTATTCTATTTGCCAAATCCATTAAGCCCAATACAAATTCTACTTGTAAACTTAGCGACAGATGGACTTCCAGCTATAGCACTTGGAGTTGATCCACCAGAGCAGGATATAATGAGGCAGCCTCCAAGAGAGAAAAAAGAAAGTATATTTGCTAGAGGATTAGTTGAAAAAATAACTATTAGAGGGTCATTAATAGGATTATGTACACTATTGTCATTTATGGTAGGAAGATATTATAGGATGAATTTAGAAACCTGTAGAACAATAGCATTGTGTACACTAATAATGTCACAGCTTATACATGTATTTGAGTGTAGATCAGAAAGGCATTCAATATTCCAAATAAAATTACTTACAAATCCATATTTAGTAGCTGCTGTTTCAATATCAATGATATTAATGTGCTCTGTATTATATGTGCCATTCTTGCAAGAGATATTTCACACTGTAGCATTGTCGGTAAAGCAGTGGCTTATTGTAATATTCTTTTCTGGAATTATTGCATTGATCAATAGTGTTTATTTATTAATCAAGACAAAATAAAATAAATGTACAATTTGCAATTATCAATTTACAATTAAGGAACAAATTCCTACAGAATTTGAAAACATATATTCTAGAAATCCTTTTAGGATTTCATCCTTAATTGTACATTGTATATTGTTAATTGTACATTTAGTATTATCTTCTCATCATGTTTGTTGCTTGTTGACGTGATTTTCTTATTTGACTATGATCTATTGGTATTAAATCTTTTTTAGTTGTGAGATTTAGCAGGTTCATAATTTGAACTTCCTGTGAATTTTCTTTTTTACTTTCTCTATCACCCGTAACTCCCATAACTATAACTTTATTTCCTTGTTTTACAGGGATAAATTCAGGTTTTTTAAACCATCTATTCTTTTTGTACCAGCACTTAACAACTTTCTTACCAACTTCAGGCTTGATAACCATTTCAACCATTAATCTATTGAAGATAATGTAACTCTTCTCAATAAGTTTTGCAGATAAAACAGTTCCAGATATGCTTGTGAGTCTATCACCGTATTTTTCCATGTAAGCATTTTGAAAATAGTTACCAAATTTACCGCTTATTTTTTCTTTAAGACCCATAATAATTACTCCTTTACATAAAAATATCGCCAATAACGCTATTATTTTTAAAATACTTTATTATTATACCATATGTTGATTAGAATTAGATAGTTTTTTAAATATATTCTATATGTAAAAGTAAATTTAGATTATAATAGATAATATGAAATTGTAAGAAATAAGGCATATGAAAATAAATAACAGTCCGGCAAATAGACTTGCTATTTACTTGATTGTGCCTAATATGAGGTGGCTACGTAAATGAAAAATCAAATATTACATGTAGATATGGATGCTTTTTTTGCTTCTGTTGAGCAAAGAGACAATCCAGAACTTAAAGGTAAACCAGTTATCGTTGGTGGTGTAAGTGAAAGAGGGGTTGTATCTACGTGCTCTTATGAAGCGAGGAAGTTTGGAGTACATTCAGCTATGCCAATGTTTATGGCTAGAGAAAAATGTCCAAATGGAATTTTTGTATCAGGGAGATATGGCAGATATTCTAAGGTTTCTCAAGAAATATTTAAGATATTAAATGAAGTAACACCATTAGTGGAACCAGTATCTATTGATGAAGGCTTCTTAGATTTATCAGAAGGAAAGATCAAGGATGGAATGGAAGCTGCAAGATATATAAAAAATAGAGTTTTTAAGGAAATTGGATTAACTATATCTGTTGGAATATCCTATAATAAGTTTTTGGCAAAGCTCGCTTCAGATTGGAATAAACCAAATGGAATTAAGGAAATAAGTAAAGAAATGATTCCAGATATACTTTTTCCTCTTCCAATATCTCAAATTCATGGTCTAGGAAAAGTATCAGCAGCTAAATTAAATAACATGGGCATTTATTATATAAAGGATTTATATAATATGCCTAAAGAATTTTACATCGAATATTTCGGAAAAAATGGAATGGATATATATGATAGAATTAGAGGAATTGATAATAGAAAAGTTGAAATTGTGCGTGAAAGAAAATCTGTTGGAAAAGAAACGACACTAAAATTTGACACGAAAAATAAAGAAGAGCTCATTGAATACATAAAGGAATTTTCTTTTGAGATAGAGGAAATTTTAAATAGAAAAAATATTCTTGGAAAGACTGTAACTTTGAAGTTTAAGACTAAGAATTTTGAAAATCATACAAGAAGTAAAACTCTAAATAATTATATTGGAAATCAAAAAGAAATTTTTAAAGTTGCAGAAGAATTATTAGAAAGTGAAGAACTAAATGAAGAAGTAAGATTAATAGGAGTCAGCATATCCTCATTTAAAGAGCAAGAAATGGAGCAGATAAGCCTTTTCTAGTGTCAAGTTGATGTATATAAATCTGCATTTACTGCTTGTCATGAACTTGTTTTAGGAGCATGCAGAAATGGATGCATGCTCCAATTTAGAAACTTACAGCGAAAATTTCATAAGGCACATGGAAATAAATAACCTTGCAAGCGGACTTGTTATTTATTTGATAGTGCCTAAGTCCTGTGGAATAAAAATGTATGTTATTTCGGCAAGTTAGCACCACATAAGAGTCTAGGCTAAAGTGCGTATTCAACTATAGCTCTTAAAACACCATGTTCTATATTGCTTGCAGCTATATATTTTCCATGTTTTTTCATATCTTCAGGAGAATTCTCCATTACAAAGCTATATTCTGCTTGTTCAAGCATTTCTATATCATTATAGTAATCTCCGAAAGCCATAGTTTCCTCTCTGGATATATCGTCAGCTTCCATTAAATTTTTTAACGCAAGCCCTTTATTTACACCGTTATTTGAGATATCAATCCAGATATCTCCAGAACCTACTACATTTAATTTATCGTCAAATTTAGGTTTAAAGATGTTATTCAAATTTTCAAAAGAATTATTTAAATTGCAAATAGTAACTTTAATTATATCATCAGTAACATTTGCTAAGTTATCTACACGTTCTATGTTTGTATAATATTTTTTTATTTCGGCTAAATGTTCTTCAGAACAATCCTCTATGTAAGCACAATTTGCTGCACATAAGACAACAGCATTTCCTTCGATAGCTTTTGCAGAATTAAGTACTTCTGTAACAAGATTTTTATCGATAGCACTTTCATATATTATTTTATTATTATCCACAACTAAAGCTCCATTTTCACATATGAAAGATAAATGTCTTCCAACAGGTCCAAAGTTTGTTTGTAATGTGTAATAAGGTCTTCCACTGGCAATAACTAATTTTATATTTTTAGCGTTTAAGCGATTTAGTATTTCGGTAAAGCCTTCTGGTAAATGACCATTTTCATCTAATAATGTTCCATCCATATCTGTTGCAATTAATCTAATCATAAGAACTCCTTTCAATACTTTAATTTTAAAATATATCATTTTTAATAATACCATATATACATAATCAAATCAAAAACTTGATTTATCACAAACTGTAAACTGTTAACTGATAAAAGCTCTTGGTTTAAATTAAAAATAAAATATGGTACTATAAGAAATGGATAGGAATAATTTATAGTGGTAATTGTATTATATAAAACTATATATAAAAAAATAAAACGAGGTGATTTGATGAAATATGCATTAGATGTACATACTCACACAATAGCTAGTGGGCATGCTTACTCCACTTTAATGGAAAATGCTAAAGCAGCATCAGAAAAAGGAATTAAGGTACTTGGAACTACAGAACATGGAATTACAATGCCACATTCTCCACATATTTGGTATTTTAATAATTACAAAGTTTTACCTAGAGAAATGTATGGCGTTATTATGCTATATGGTACAGAAGCTAATATAATCGATTATGATGGGAATTTAGATATGGATGATCTTACACTAGGTAAGCTAGACATTGTAATTGGAAGCATACATGACGAGGTCTATAAGGTCGGGAGTATTGAAGAAAATACAAGAGCCTTTATAAATGTTATAAAGAGTGGAAAGGTAGATATAATAGGACATTTAGGAAATCCAGAAGTTCCAGTTGATTTTGAAAAGATAATAAAATGTGCCATTGAAAATCATGTTTTAATTGAAATTAATAATAGTTCATTTACAACATCTAGAATAGGAAGCTTAAGCAATTGTACCAAGATAGCATCATTATGCAAAAAACATAATGCTGAGCTAATAATAAATAGTGATGCACACTTTTGCACAAAGATAGGAGAATTTTCAGAAGCAGTAAATATGTTAGAATCTATAGAATTCCCAGAAGAACTCATAATAAATAAGGATCCAAATGAATTGTTACTTAGATTAAAGAAAAAAGGAAAGTTAAAAGATCTAGATATAAAATAGATAGTTTAAACTTATTCATAACTTTTAACTCATAATGGATTAAAGATTTTTCTACATTAACTTATTAAAAAATATCCTTTGCAAGTTTACATGTGGATATCTAGATATTGAAATATGTTGAAAAATGAATCGATAATTATCAAGGAATGAAAATTATCGATTCATTTTTTAATATTTAATTGTAAACTTCTTCTCATTTTCTATTAAATCAATTCTGCTTAGGTCAAGATCTTCAATTCTAGAAAAATTGTTACCAGCTTTTATGGCGGAAATAAATGAAAGAACATTTTTTTCTAAACCTTGTATTTCAATTTCTACAGCTCCATCCATAAGGTTCTTACACCAGCCAGTTAAATTTAGCTTATAAGCTGTAAGCTCTGCAAAATAGCGAAAACCAACGCCTTGTACTCGTCCTTTAGCAATTATTAAATATCTAAGCATATGTATTCCTCCAAATATAAATAGAGTTTTATTTAGTAAATGCGATTACAGCAATTATTATTTTTAATTATAGCATAATATAAGGAAAACATAATAAAATAATAAAAGTATTTGAAATTTTCAGAAAATTTAGTATACTATTCATAGTGAGTTATAATCATGAAATAAATCACAAGATATGGAGGCATTGAGATGATTGAGAGAAGTGTAGTATTAATTAAGCCAGACGGGGTAGAAAGGAATATAATAGGCAATATTTTAAGCTGTTATGAAGATAATGGATTAAAAATAGTGGAATTAAAATTAATGAAAGCTACAAAAGAAATTGCTGAAAGGCATTATTCTCAACACAAAGGAAAAGATTTTTATGAAGAGCTTATAACATTCATTACTAGAGGTCCTTTATGTGCGATGATACTAAAAGGAGAAGATGCAGTAGCTAAGATCCGTAAGATCAATGGAGCAACAAGTCCAAGTGATGCGGAAGAAGGAACTATAAGACATAGATATGCTAGAAGCAAAACAGAAAATTGCGTTCATGCCTCTGATAATATTGAAAGCGCTAATGAAGAAATGAAGCTTTGGTTTTCAGAAGTAAAAAATATAGATGAACTATTAAATTATTAAACATATTTAAAATTATAAATTACTATAAGTTAACTTATAGTAATTTATAATTTCTGAACATAATTAAGGCACATGAAAATAAATAACAGGGCCAAAGCTGACATGGATATTTTTCATTAGGCAAGGAGGCAAAATCCCTTCATAGCGGGCCTATTATGAATTTTGCTGACGAAGGATTATGTAAAATAGGCTGGCAGATGGGCTTGTTATTTTTTTGATTGTGCCTAAAGAAAGTTAATGCTTAAAAATTACTATCATTAGTAGTTTTTTTGATCTGCCCGCAAAACTCAAATACAGGTATTGATATATAAACTATGTTATAATATTAATAAGGGAATAACTTGTTAGAGGTGGGAGTTGATGAAATTAAAAAAAGCTAGTATTATAAGTGGAATAACTCTAATTTGCCTTCTTATAGCTGTAGGCATAATACTTTACAATTTTATTGGACCAGGTGCAAAGGATATTAAGGCTTCTAAAGAATTTATGGCCAAGTTGTACTTGATAAATGCAGTAAGTACTGAACAAAATTTAAATTCTATAAAATATAAAAGAAATAGAATAGTAAATAACCAAGATGAATTAATTTATAGGAGTATAGTTACTAAAAATTTTGGGATTGATTTAGATAAAAATAATAATGTAATAGGCTTTGCAAAAAAAGAAATACCAATTAATGAAACTAAAATTAACATACAAGATGCAAAGAATTTAGCAGAAGAATACTTAAAGAACATTTATGATGATAATATAGTATTAAAGTCAATCAAGAATGATGACGATTCGAAAAGTTTACCATATTATTCGTTTATATATACAAAAGAGAAAAATGGATATCCATTTTATTTTGATGAAATAAAAGTGAATATTGACAAGGAAACTGGTTTTTTAGATGGATATTCTAACTCCACAATGCAGAGGGAATGTAAAGAACCTGTAATAAACATTTCTGATACAGAAGCGAAGAAGATAGCTATAGATGCCTTCGATAATTATAATAAAGAAGGTGCTGCTAGGGCGGAAACCAATTTAGTTTATGCAGATAATAAGATGGACAAGGGCGCAAGTCCGGTATATGAAGTTTGCTATATAATAACTGTAGATGGTAAAAATGATAAAGATGACAATGTGAGTTGGAAAGTATTTGTGAGTTCTGAAAATGGAAATGTATTAAATATATTAAAAGACGGAGCAGAGAAAAAAGTAATAGCAAATTAGGCACAATGGGAGATTTGGATATGTTATTTATTTTCATGTGCTTTAAAGATAAAAAGATGATAATCAAATGAATGATTATCATCTTTTTTATAGGTTATCTTCTATCTTTATTAAAATTGTGCCTAATTTCTTGTTGGAATTGGAGGTGCACCATTAGCATTGGTACTGCCAGGTCCAGCAGAATTATGAGTATTGTTGTTGCTATTTGCAATACTATCATTACCATTACTATTATTAATATCATTACCATTGCTATTGCCATTTTTGCCTTGCAATGGAGAGGTGTCCTTAGCATTAGGAGGCACAAGTGCATTATTATTAGTTTCAGATTGAACTTTCTTATCATCATCTGTTGTAATATCTTTAGCATCAGGTGGTGGAAGCTGGCTATTTAATATACTCGAATTAGGAGTAGCATGTATTTGACAAGTAGTTGTCGGCTCAGTTCCATCAATGAATAATTCACTATAAACCCTATTACCTCTAATATCTTGGCTGCAGAATAGGGTAGGGAGGTCTCCAGAATCCTTACAAACATCAACACTTTTTATACCATCAGGTTTATCTATATCTTTTATAGGTAAATTCTCATGGGCTTTAGCCATTAATTTTCCCCATACAACAGCGCAGCCGCTTGAGCTGCCAAGAAGTTTAGTAGGTTTATCATATCCAATCCAAACGGAAGCAGATAAATAAGGGGAAAGTCCAGCAAACCATAAATCTGTTGAATTAGAAGTAGTACCAGTTTTACCAGCAACAGGCATATCGCTAAATCTTGCACCAGTAGCATTATATTCATTTACTGGTCCTTTTAACATGTCATATAAAATATATGCTGCCTGAGGTGAAAAGACTTTAGTTTCTTTAGGTTTAGTATTATCAAGTATTGTTTTACCAGAAGAATCAACAACTTTAGTATATAATATAGGTTTTGTATATGTTCCGTTATTACCAAAGGAACCATAAGCAGCTGCTAAAATAGAAGTATTGCCTCCATCCCTATCGTTAGGATTGTTATTAAACTGGCCTAAGGCAAGAGCTGCAATTGATGTTTTTGATGCAGAATTGTATTTTAAGCCTAATTTTTCCCCATATTCAATACCTGTTTTTAACCCGACTTTATCTTCAGTGAGTACTGCAGCTGTATTTTTTGAATGAGTAAGAGCGTCTCTTGAAGTCATTAGCCCATCATATTCATTAGGAGAATTTAATGGATTATAAGGTTCACCACTTGTACCATACTTTTTCCCGATTGCTTCAGGGATTGGAGCATCATTTACAGTTGTAGCTGCAGTTATAATTTTTTTATCAATACCAGGGCCATAAACAGTTAATGGTTTTGTTGAAGAACCAATTGGACGTAAATCATCATATGCTCTATTAAGTGATTGAGGCTGCTGTTTACCTCTGCCACCAACCATTGCAAGAACATGACCAGTTCTATAGTCCATTATAGTTGCCGATGCTTGAAGTAAAGGGACACCATCCTTATCGTAGGTTTCCTTATTGCTAATTCCTAAATTTTTATAATCATTTAAAGTTGACTGAGTAAAATCTTGAAGATTTCTATCCATTGTTGTATATATCTTAAGACCGCCATTAACTATTAATTTTGATACTTCGTCGTCTGAATAATTATATTTTTCCTTTAAGTCCTCTTTAACTTGATCCACAGCAGGATATACAAACCATTCATAATTTAAGCGATAATCTTTTTTGCTCGACTTAAATACTAAGCCTCCATTTTTTACATCATTAACAGCTTTAGAATACTCCGAATTATCTATATATCCAAGTTTATTCATCTGTTCTAAAACAGTTAGAGTTCTATTAATATATGGTGTAGGATCTTTCATATTACTTTCTGTATAAGCCATGTAATAAGTTGGAGCTTGTGTAACACCTGCGATATAGGCACATTCAATTAATGATAAATCAGAAGCACTTTTACCAAAGTAGTATAAAGCTGCAGCCTCAACTCCATACTCATGACCACCTAAAGGAATCGTATTTAAATAAGCTGTTAATATTTGATCTTTAGTCAAATTATCTTCTAGATTGATTGCTAAATAAGCTTCTCTTATTTTTCTTTCAAGGGTAACGTCATTGGTTAAAATTGTATTTTTTAATAATTGCTGCGTTATTGTAGAAGCGCCGTGTAACCCTTTTTGTCCAGTTATCATTCTTTTTACATCTAGATAGGCGGAACTTGCAATTCTTTGAATATCTATTCCATTGTGTTTATAGAATCTCTCATCCTCAATAGACACAAAGGCATTTTTTAAATTAGCAGGAATTTTACTTGAATCTATAACATAACGTTCTTCATCTGTTTGAATATTGTCCATAAAGTCTCCATTACTATCATATATGCTTGAAGGTTGATTTAATGATAATACAGCTTCAACATTTAGTGGTGGAGTAGTCTTTATAACAGCAAATGCATAACCTGCACCTACTATCATAATTGCTAGGAAACAAAATAGTAAACCAAATAATATGCCCTTAAATAATGTTTTAGTTTTCTTTGGCTTTTTTGATTTTTTATGATTAGTGGGCTTTTCAGATCTTTTGCTTTTTGGAGTACTATTCGTCCTTTTTGCTTTATCGTTAATTGCCATTTTATCCTCCTAAAAAAATATAAGGTTAATTATTTAATAATATTTCATACCATTATAGCATAATTATAGTATTATTAAATATAGAACTCAATATAAAGGTGTTAATGATGCAATATTATACCAAACGTAAGGGTCATAAGTATATATCATTTATAGTGGTAATTATTTTCATAATTGTCGTTTTTAATGTAACAATAGTATTTTTTGACGAAAGAGTTATGCCTTCAGTAATTGAAATAGCCACAATGATGGCGAAGTCTCAAACCTTGAATATAATAAATGAAAAAAGTGTTGAGATTCTGTCACAGGATTTTAAATATGATGAAATGGTGAAAATACAAAAAAATAGTGAAGGAAATATAATTTTAGTTCAAGCTGATACTGTGAAATTAAATTATATCGCAGCAAAACTAGCCACTGAATGCAATACCGCACTAAGTAATATGGAAAATTCTCCTGTAAAAGTTCCATTAGGCTGGATGAGCGGTAAGAGTGCATTTTTTAGTCTAGGACCGAAAATAACCGTAGAAATAGAACCTATTGGAAATATAAGTACGAGTTATGAATCAAAATTTGAAAGTGCTGGAATAAATCAAACTAGACATAAGATATATTTAAATGTTATGGCTAAAATAAGATTAAAGTTACCACTTAGGAATCAGGATGTTGATGTAACAACACAAATTCCAGTATCAGATACAATAATCGTCGGAAAGATCCCAAATACAACCCTAGGCTTGCCAGATAATACAGTTAAAAATTAAAAGCTATGAGTCCGGGGGAAAAGGTCTTTAAGCTTTAAAAAAACAAAAAATGTTTTTAAAATCCCCCTAAAAAGGAAAAGTGAGAATCCAAAAGTGATGCTCAAAGTCTTGCATTTGATCAGCAGAACTTTCTCTACGAGCATCTTTTATTTGGATTCTCAAACTTTCTTTTTGAATTTCATCATTTAACTCTTAAGTTATAATTCATAACGTATGGCTTGATTAACTTTCCCAATTAAATACATAAGGTACATTTCTATAGAAATCACCGTAGTTTAATCCATATCCTACTACAAATACATCTTCTATTTCAAAACAGCAATAATCAGGCTTGATATCTATCTTTCTTCTTGATGGTTTATCAAGAAGAACACAAGTTTTTACAGAAGCTGGATTTAAGCTCTTTACGTGATTGTAAACAAAATCCATTGTAATTCCAGTATCAACAATATCGTCGACTATAAGAACATCCCATCCTTTAATATCATCAGAAATATCTTGAACTACTTTAACAGATCCAGAAGAAGTTTCACTATGACCATAACTAGAGGTAGTCATAAAGCCTATTTTAGTATTTAAATCTATGGCTCTAACTAAATCAGCAGCATATACAAAACTCCCACGAAGTAAAGATAGAACATAAAGGTTTTTACCTTTATAATCTTCAGTAATAATTTTACCCAATTCCTTTATTCTAGAATTGATTTGTTCTTCAGAAAAAAGAATGTTTCGTTTCTTATCTTCCATTTGTTTAAAAACTCCTTTTATATTTATTAAATTATTATAATTCGATTAACTTATTAGGCACATGAAAAATTTGGAGCATAGAATCAAGTCTAATATTTACAAAAATTCTTTGCATATGTAAAGTTAATCTAAAAAGTTTCACAAAAATATGTTCCTAATTATTATATTATACATTGTCAATTATCAATTGTATAAGTTATAATTAATGAATTAATAGTATAAAATTATATGAAAATTGTCAAGATAGGGACATAGAAGAAGTTGAGAGTTATGAGCTATGAGTTAAGGTAGAAAAGCTGTTGGATTTTCTTAAGATAGATAATGTTTTTAGAAATCCTAAAGGGATTTTGTTCTTAATTTACAACTTATCATTCATAGCTTGTCACTAATTAAAAGATGTCCCATGGCTTATGTGAGGTGTTTATTATGATATATGGAAATATTGAAGGTATTAGAAAATCAATATTGGATGAATTAGAGAGTATTTATTCCATTAGAAATTTAAAAGATGAAGTATGTAATATAGAAATCTTAAATATAATTTCAAAAATATCTAGCCTAATTGAAAGAGAAGTAAGTATAGGAATAAATAGAAAAGGTAATGTTACTTCAGTAGCTATTGGAGATTCTACATCAGTTGAAATTCCTCTAATAGATATTGAAGAAAAAAGGTTGGCAGGAGTCAGGGTGATTCATACTCATCCAAATGGATACTGCAATCTTTCAGCTTTGGATTTAACAGCTCTTTTAAAGTTAAAATTAGATGCAATTATATCAGTTGCTGTAATAGATGGAAATATAGTGGATTTTTCTTTAGGGATGCTTGCTTTATATAATAATAAATTGGAAACTGAAGAAAAAAGCAATCTTTCACTAGAAGAGATTTTATCTATAAATATATTGGATAGGATAAGATTTATAGAAAATTTAATTAAAACAAATGATGTTATAGAGGAAACAGAAGAAAAAGCAATTTTGGTAGGCTCTGATACTAAGGAAAGTTTAGAAGAATTGAGTGAACTTACAGAAGCTTGTAACATACCAGTATTAAAAACAGTGTTTCAAAGCAGAAATAAAGTTGATGCAGCATATTTTATAGGTAGAGGTAAAGTGTTAGAAATTGCATCTATGAGGCAGGTAGAAAGAGCTAATGTAATAATATTCGATGATGAACTTTCAGGCTCTCAAGTTAGGAATTTAGAGGCAGCAATAGGTGCTAAAGTAATTGATAGAACTACATTGATTTTAGAAATATTTGCAACAAGAGCTAAAACTAAAGAAGCAAAAATACAAGTTGAATTAGCTCAGTTAAAATATAGACTAGGAAGACTGCAGGGATTAGGTACTATACTATCTAGAACTGGTGGAGGAATAGGAACTAGAGGTCCTGGAGAAAAGAAACTTGAAACTGATAGACGTCATATAATGGAGACAATATATGATTTAAAGGATGAGCTTAAAAAAATAAAGAAAACCAGAGATGTCCAAAGAGAAAAAAGAAATAAGGAGAATATCCCTAAAGTATCTTTAGTTGGTTACACTAATGCAGGAAAATCTACCTTAAGAAATGCTCTTTGCGATTTAGCTGCGAAAAAAGAAAATAAAACGAAAGAAAAAGTATTTGAAGCAAATATGCTTTTTGCAACCCTAGATACTACAACAAGAGCAATAACCTTAAGTAAAAAAGGCGTAATAACTCTTACAGATACAGTTGGATTTGTAAGAAAGTTACCTCATGACTTAGTAGAAGCTTTTAAGTCTACATTAGAAGAAGTGATTTTTTCAGATCTTTTATGTCATGTAATAGATGCATCTTCAGATAGTGCGATAGATCAATATAGGGTTGTAAATGAAGTGCTAAGTGAGCTTGGTGCTATAAATAAGGAAACAATATTAGTATTAAATAAAATAGATATGGCAACAGAAGAACAAATAACAGCTCTAAAAGAAATAATAGAAAATCATGAAGTAATAGAGATTTCAGCTAAAGAAAAAATCAATTTAGAAGAACTTCTAAATCTAATAGAGGAGAAACTACCTTATAACTATAGAAAAGTAGAATACCTAATACCATATGAAAAGAGTGATGTTTCATCATATTTACATAGAAATGGAAGAGTATTAGAAGAAGAATATAAGGATAATGGAACCTACATGGTCGTTGAAGTGGATGATGAGGTTTATAACAAGACCGTAGAGCATGTTGTGAAAGAATAATAAGACATTTTAATTAATATATTATATATAAGTATTAATTAAGGAATGCATAGTCATGGGCAGAAGAAAATCCAAACGTGGTACTAAGAAAAGCAATTCAAAAAAAAACAATTTAAACAAGAATAGAGCAAATAGTAATGAAACTAGCTCTTTTCATGAACAAGAAAGTAAGCAAAAAACAAGTTTTGATGAAATTGCTGAAATTTTTTTAGGTAGTAATACAGAGCAAAAAGAAAGTAGTGCAAAATCAACTGGAAGTAAAGCTAAAGCAAGTACTGCTGAAAATAATACATCAGAGGCTTCTGGTAATAATGAAGATGCGTCTAAAGGTAATTATTCAGAGAGCGATAAAGCTTATGAAGAAATGAAAGCAAGACAGCAGGAGCTTTTGAATAATATCAAAAATTTAAGTGAAGCTATAGTAGCTATGACTTTAATTAGGGATAACATTGCATCGCTTAAAATTGAAGTATTAAGTAATATTTATTTTACTAGAGAAGTAAGGCCACTAATCGATGCTGTAAATCTTATTGCTTTTGCATCCTCTAATATGTCAATTGTTGCACAAAATCTTAATATTAATGCATCAGGAGATAGAAAAGAAGTTAAAGATGCCTTCAAATTATGCTATAAAATGAATGATGAAATAGGTGATATGCTGGGTGTCCTAACTAGAAGGATAAAATTGTATGTTGCACAGTTAAATAATATGGATAGAAACTGCCCTCCATTTAGTTTTGATGAAGATTCTCGAGATTAATTATTTTGAGAATCTTTATTTAATTTATGAGAAAGATTTATAGATTAATAAAATGTTATTAAAGCAGGAATTCTTTAAATAAGTTCTTGTTTCAGTTATAATGATAATAAGTTTTACTAAGATGCCCTTGCGGTAATTTAAAATGATAGATAATTATTACCTTAGGCGAAAAAAGGTGGAGATAAGATGGCAAAATCCATATTAGATTATCAGAAAGCTTCTGAGAAATTAATTAATACATTAAAAGGCAACAAAAAAGTATTAGCTATATTTGCATTTGGAAGCATAATTAGTGGAGATCTTTGGGAAGAATCTGATATAGATCTATTTGTTGTGTATAAAGATGTGTTTGAAGAAGTGAGAGATATATATTCAGAAATACTAGGTGTACCAGTACATATGAAAGTATTAAATAAAGATAAATTTTTGGAGTCATATGAAAGCAATGGTAATAAAGGACTTATAAGAAACTTACTCCTATCTTCAAAGATAATTTTTTCTAGAGACGATGAAATTGAAAGCATTTTTAATAAGGCAAAATATAGTTTAGATAAATATAGAGAAACTTGGAATCTTGTGTATTTGGGTAATGCTATAAAAGATATAAGGGTGACTAAAAAGTATCTACAAAATGATAATACATTTACATCCTATGAGGTATTAATTAGAACATTAGACAGTTTTGCAAAATTGTATTTAAACCTAAATGGATATAGTGTAAGTAAAGATTCTGTGAAAATGGCTACAAATTTAAATAATAAATTTAATATAATAATTGAAAATTTATTTAATAATAAATGTACAAAAGAAAGTATACAGGAAACTGTAGATTATATAGAAAATTTTTTAGATGAAAACATAAATGAGGCGTCTAAATCTTTATTAGATTATTTATTTGAGAAAAATATGTTTTTAAGTTCATATGAAATAAAAAATAGTGATTTATTCAAAGAATTTAACATAAAAATTGAAGATATATTGAAGGAATTATACAAGCGAAAATTGGTAGCAAAAGAGACTAAGAAGTTGGAATTACCATGCAATGAAAAGCTAGTAAGTGAAAATGTATATTCATATAAGATTTATAATTAAGGCACATTGTTAGTATAAGGGGAAGTTTATGAATATTTATAAAGATTTTAAGTTCAAAGATGAAGAGGTACCTAAGTATATTCAAATAGCTAATTATATAAAGAATTTAATTGATAAAAGAAAAATTAAAGATGGAGATAAACTCCCAACCATAAGAGAATTATCAAAAACGTTAGGCGTAAATAATGTCACAATAGTAAGTGCTTATAATAAATTAAAGGCTGAGGGATATGCCTATCAAAAAGTAGGAAGCGGAAGCTTTGCTAAAAGAAAAGAAGTTGCTTCGAATTTAAGAAGAGAATATTCAAATACGTTAAAAAAATTATCTTTAGGGGATTTAAATGAGATAATTGATTTTACAGGTGAAACCACAAAGGAAGTACTGTTTCCAATAGATGATTTGAAATATATTATAAATGAAGTTCTAGAAAGAGATGGAGCGAACGCGCTTTTATCAGATAATAGAAATGGATATACGGATCTTATATATACCATAAATAGAGCTTTTTGGAATAACAAATTAAATATTGAAGACATAATAATTGTATCAGGTGCACAACAAGGAATTGATATTGCATCAAAAGGAATATTGAATATAAATGATAATATAATAGTTGAAAAGCCAACTTATGTTGGAGCGTTATCAGTATTTAAGTGGAGAAAAGTTAATTTATTTGAGGTACCAGTTGAAGAAGATGGAATAAACTTAAATAAATTTGAAAAAATACTTCAAAAGAACGAAATAAAATGTTTCTTTACAATGAGTTATTTTCAAAATCCTACAGGTATAAGTTACAGTTTGGAAAAGAAAAAGAGAATTTTAGATCTTGCAGAAATTTATGATTTTTACATAATAGAAGATGATTATTTATCTGAGCTTATATATGAAAAATCTTTAGAATATGTACCTTTTAAATGGCTCGATAAGAATGATAGAGTTATTTATATAAAAAGTTTTTCAAAAATATTTCTTCCTGGAATAAGGCTAGGGTATTTAGTGGCACCAACAATATTTAGAGAAACGCTTCAAAGTTCAAAACATAATACAGATATAACAACCTCAAGTTTAATGCAAAGGGCATTAGAATTATACATTTCAAGTGAAAAGTGGAAAACAAATATTAAAAATTTAAATGATGAATATATAGAACGATATAAACTTGTGAAATCTATATTGGAAAAAGATTTTAAAGATATATTAACATATGAAGATCCAAGAGGTGGATTAAATTTTTATGTAACACTAAAAGAAAATTTTATGATAAGCACAACAGAACTTTTCATGCGATTGAGAAAAAGAAAAGTATATATTACTCCTGGAGCAATCTTTTTTACATCACAAAGCGATGGACAAGATTCTTTTAGAATATCTTTCTATCAAACGGATAAAGAAAAAATAGAAAGCGGCATGAGAATGCTTAGAGAAGAAATAATTTCTGTAAAGAATGATTGATTATCAAAGTTATGGAATTAAATTGATAAACTCAAGTATAATTTAATATAGTAAGGCACAATCAAATAAATAACAAGTCTATTTGTCAGCCTATTTTCCATTAGAGGAAGCTCGACTTGCTACGATTGCTGAGTACTCACAGAGTAAGCGACCATCATCAAATCATAGATTTGAGATGTCTGCTTAACCGATTCACACCAAATCATAGATTTGGGTTCTCTGCTCATCGGCAAATTGACCTAATAGGCCCACTATGAGGTAAATTTACCTCCTTGCCTGATGCAAAATATTCAAGACAACCTTAGACCTGTTATTTATTTTCATGTGCCTAACTAAAATTGCAAAGGAGCTGGATAGAGATGTCTTACATTACAATAAGAGATTTTGGAGAAGATAGATTTGAAGAAAAAAAATCAGAATTTATTGGATATGCAAAAAGAGTAGAAAGTGAAGATGAAGCTAAGGCTTTTATAAATGAGATAAAGAATAAGCATAAGCAAGCGAGACATAATTGTTCAGCTTATATTATAGGGGAAAATATGAATATTCAAAGATACTCTGATGACGGGGAGCCTCAAGGAACAGCAGGAATACCGATTCTAGAAGTAATGAAAAAAAGCAGAGTGACAGATTGCGCTGTTGTTGTAACAAGATACTTTGGCGGGATACTTCTAGGTACAGGAGGACTAACTAGGGCGTATACAAAAGGGGCAAGCATAGCAATAAAAGCAGCAGGAATTGTTGAAAAGGTTGGAGGACTAAAATTAAGCTTTGAAATGGAGTATGACTTATTTGGAAAGGTACAGTATCTTTGCGGACAGAATTCATGGCATATAGAAGATACTGAATACAGTGATAAGGTAATTGTTCATATATTAGCAGAAAAAGCAATTGCAGAAAATATTGAAAATGAAGTTGTGGAAATAACAAATGGAAAAATAATAGTTCGAAAAAGTGAAGAAGGTATCTATTTTAAAGAGGGAAACAGACTATATTTAAGCATATAAATAAACAAAATTTTGAAGCTAGAGTTTAAGTGGTATCTTACCGAAATCATAAATATTGTTGTTTCGAAAAACTATGAAAATATCACTGAAGGTTCTAAGTTAAAGGTTGCATCTATTTTAGCATGCTCCCATTTTCAATGTGACAAGCTAAAATAGAACAACCTTTAACTAAGAACCTTTAACAGTTCATTTTCAAATGTTTTCTGCACAAAAATATTTATGATTTCTAGTGAAGATATCCGCTTAAAATTTAGCAAGCATGTAAAATAATATTTATATATATTGCAATAATTTTATATTTTAAGAAATCCTCTAAAGAAAAGTGCGAAAAAATTTTCAAAAATATATGTGATTTTTAAGATTAAAGCATATATCCTATATAGAAATTATATTTATGTAGGGGTGTGTTAAAAATGAGGGAAAGAAAATTTGTTAAATTAAGAGTTGATATGCATGAAGATACTAAATTTAAGATAATAGATAGAATGGAGCAGAGAGACCTTATTCATTATATTTGGATAAGGCTCATTGCTTTGGCTGGAAAGGTTAATTTAGGGGGCGAATTATTTTTATCTAGGAATATTCCCTATACACTAGAAACTTTGTCCATAGAATTTAATAGGGAAGTTTCACAGGTGGAGCTTGCCATAAAAACTTTTATAAAGTTAGAAATGGTTGAGCTTACTGAAGACAACATATACAGAGTTAAAAACTTTGCAAAACATCAAAATATTAAGATAGAGGAAAAAGTTAAAAGAGAAGATAAAATTGACTTAAACTCTAAAATTTCTGAGGATAAACCTTCAAACAATACAGCACAGAATGAAAAGCAATTAAAAGATAACTCTGAAGCAGCAGTAGATTTAAATGATAAGGTTATTCCATTAAATAATAGCAATGCAGAAGAAAGCACGAAGGCTAAGAATAATCTAAATATGATAAATAATATTGGAAATTCTAGTGGTAATAGTTTCATAAACCATGATGTTTCTAAGGAAGTTATAACCGATAAGGTTTTGAATATGAATAATGGGAATAAAATTAATTGTATTGATAAAACTGTTAATGATTCTAAGACCTGTATGAAAGGCATTCTTGCAGGAAAACAGGAGTTCAATGTTTCAAGAACTGGAGAAAAAAATATAAATAAGGGTAAGCGGAAAAACAATATAGCCACAAATGAGATTAATAGTGTCGAAGATGATAATGAAGAAGTGATAGAATTACAAAGTGGTGAAATAACGTGTGGTAAAGGGGAACAGATTATAAGTAGTTTTAGTTTTTGATTTATCGCGATGTAATTGTTAACTTATGAAAATTGTGGTATAATAGCTGTTGGATTTTTGTATTGAAAAATAATTAATTATATTGTAAATTTATATAAGTGCATGCTTAAAAACCATACTATATATTGTAATAGCGATTCTACAATAATGAATTTAAGAAATCCTATAAGAATTTTAATTGTGATTGCTAAATAGTATAATGTTAAGTGTTAATTGTAACTTGTAGGTTTATATTACGAATTATTTCTTAAAATAGAGTAAGGAGGAAAACACATGTCAGGACACTCAAAATGGCATAACATTCAAGCAAAAAAAGGCAAGACAGATGCAAAAAGAGGTAAGATTTTTACTAAGATAGGTAAAGAAATTGTGATGGCTGTTAAGAATGGTGGAGCTAATCAAGATACAAATGCAAAATTAAGAGATGTAGTTGCAAAAGCGAAGGCAGCAAACATGCCTAATGATACTATTTCAAAAGCAATAAAAAAAGCATCTGGTGAATTATCATCAGTTAATTATGAAAATATAGTTTATGAAGGTTATGGTCCTAACGGAGTAGCTGTAATAGTAGAAACTCTTACTGATAATAAAAATAGATCTGCTGGAAATGTAAGAAGTGCATTTACAAAAGGCGGCGGAAATATGGGAACAACAGGATGTGTATCTTTCATGTTCCAAGAAAAGGGAGAAATCGTCATTGAAAAAGTTGATAAAGATGAAGAAGAAATGATGATGATGGCTTTAGATGCAGGAGCAGAAGATTTTTCAGCTGATGAAGATGAAGTGTTTGTAGTAACAACTGCACCAGAAGATTTCGGACAGGTGAGAGAAGCATTAGAAGCACAAGGTGTTGAATTCTTAGAGGCTTCAGTTAAGATGATTCCTGATACATACACAGCAATAGATGAAGCAGATGCTAAGAAATTCCAAAAGATGTTAGACTTACTTGATGATGATGACGATGTTCAAGATGTTTATCATAATGCTGAATTCCCTGAAGGATGGGATGAATAATAGCTGAAACTATTGATACAACTTGGTTTTGGGAGTTTGAGAAAAATTGTAAAAACTAATATTGATTACGATGTACATTCAATTTTACATGATTTGATTGATGTATGTTGTATTTTAGAAACCATTTTCTATCTTAATTAGATGGGAGATGGTTTTTTTTTGTTGTCAAAAGATATTTTAGAGGGATTATAGGGAATTATGAAATGTTTTAGAGCATTCTTCAAATTTGCAGCAAATGAAGAAATAGTAGAAAATAATCCAATGCTAAATATATGTCGGTTAAGAGATACAAAAACACTAATTCATTCATTTACAGATAAAATAAGTATCTAATTGTATGTTAAAAAAAAGAGTGCTATACTTTTCATATAGGGTACTGAAGTACTTTGCTCGAAGATTTCTGGAATATATCTAAGTAATCTTCAGATCATTGACTGGATCAGTCTTGGCCGCTGTTTCAGCAAAAGGGATATGTAAAATTAACTATAGATGATGTGGCTAACTCATGCTGCAAAAGCAAATAAAAACGCTATTTACCGACGCTGGACTTTAAAAGGCAATCTTATTTTTGTTGCAATAGGCCGATAAGCACCATTCATAAACTTGAATATAGAATATATTTTTACAGTGAAAAAATTACAGAAAATTTCAAAATTCTCTTTGGAAAATTCTCATTACAAGGAATAAAATAGGCTGATGTATGTGAGAAAGTTAAAGTCTTCGTTAATTTAAGCTATAACTTTGACTGTGGAAGAGAAAATTTATTGAAGCAGCTCGGAGGTACAAAAGTGCAAAAGAAGATATTAGTTGTAGATGATGATAAAGATATAGTAAAACTTATAACAAAGAGTTTAAGCTATGAGGGATTTGAAATTATTTCGGCATATTCTGGGAAAGAAGCCTTATATGTATTGAAAGAAAATAACATTGATTTTATCATTCTTGATATAATGATGCCTGATATGGATGGCCTTGATGTCTGTAGAAGCATCAGAAAATCGTATAATACTCCAATTCTGTTTTTAAGCGCCCGGGATAAGGATATTGATAAAATCGTTGGGCTCGAAATAGGGGCAGATGATTACATGACAAAGCCCTTTAGTATTCAGGAGCTTAATTCCAGGATAAGGGCCAACTTCAGGAAAGTTGACAGGATGTTTAAAGAATGGAATGAACTTAGTCCTAATAGAGAAAGGAATGATTCTCCTCTCATTTTGAATGATAAGACCTTTGAAGCATTTCTAAATAACAAAAAGCTTAACTTATCAACAAAGGAATTTCAAATATTGTCAATGCTCATGCATAACCCCAATAATGTATTGACTCGTGAGCGGATATATGAATATGTCTGGGGAGATGAATACGGGGAATTAAATACTGTAACGGTTCATATAAAAAATATCCGTAAGAAATTTGGCCCTGAATATGACTTTATTAAAACAATTTGGGGAATTGGATATAAGTACAAGGAAAGAGAGTGATAGTATGAAATTGAAAATAAAGCTTCCTTTACTGTTCCTAGTTATGTTTATAGTTTTTATGGCTTCAATTGGAATCTATTTAAAGTTTATCTTTGCAGAATATTCACCTATATCTAGTTCGTTACTAGATCCCTCATATATAGTATTACTCCTTCCTATATTTGCTATTGCCTGTTTCATCTTTATTATTTTAATTATGTATATCCATTTTTGTATAGAGGAACCAATAGGACTGCTTAATGCCAGATTAGAAAGAATAAATATTGTGCATCCATTGCCGCCACTTGCTCTAAGAAGTAATGATGAAATTGGAGACCTTTATAATCACTTTAATAATATGGAAAAGAGGCTCCAACTAGCACACAAAGAGCAAATGGATATGATTGCTGCCATTGCTCATGATCTAAAAGCACCATTAACATCTATTAATGGTTTTGCTGAACTGTTAGCTATGCAAAAGGGTATCTCAGAAAATGAAAAGCAGGAATATTATGAGTTGATTCAAAAAAAGTCAAAATATATGGCTGAACTCATCAATGACTTTGTAAGCTTCACCAAAGAGAAACTTAATTTAGAATCCATGACCGTGAAACCCATTAATGCATCAAAATTATTTGAAAACATTGCCCTAGAATATGAACATGAGCTATCAGGACTTGACTATGAGCTTATTTACAAACATTTATTCACGGAAAATATGATGCTTATGGTTAATGAGATTATGATAGGTCGGGTCTTTGGTAATTTATTCAGTAATGTTGTAAGATATGGAGGGAAAAATGAGCTGAAAGTGTATATGACTGGATACTCACAAGGGTCTTATGCTTATTTTGAAATTGAGGATAATGGGATTGGAGTACCGGATAAGGATATATCTTCACTATTCCTTAAATTTTTCACTGTGGATAAATCCAGGCAAATTGAAAATGGTGGGATAGGACTTGGGCTCGCAAGCTGTAAATCAATTATTGAATATCATGGTGGAGAAATTTATGCATATTCTTCTGATTATGGCGGTTTGGGTATAAAGTTTAGCCTTCCACTTGCACAACACTAATTTTATTTTTCTAAAATGAATTAAAGGACACTGTTGGCTGAAAGTATAGAACACCGGCAGTGGCTTTTTTGCTTCTTAGCGCTTTATAATTTTTTACATTCTCTTTATAAAAATTTATTTTCCTTTTAGGACAGCTTTATTTTTATATCGTAAAATTTACTTGTAGCTTAAAAACCACAAGTAAATTGATAGGAGGAAATGATATGGTAGAGAATCAAGTTTGTGGCCCTGAAATAGATCGATGCTACTATTTCGAAACATACACTCTTATGCTTAATAAGAGAATGAATGAAGTAATAAATATAACTAGAGAAGGAGGATACTGCAATGTCAATTGAATTCAGCCGTTGGCCAAATAACTATATGATGTCATATCAAGTAACTAAAGCTCTAGGCTTGGCAAGTCTTGGTGCTGCTGACGTCACCGAGATTTATGAAGCATGCAAAAAAATAGATCCAAATGATAAGGAAACATGGCATAGGGAATGGCTCATAACAGCAGATGCTTTGGAAAGGCATGGTAAGGAGGCAGAAGCGGTTGGAAACTGGTATACAGCACGTAACTGTTACATTCGTGCTTGCAATTACCACCGAATCGCTGAATATGCTGTGATGGATAATGATGCCGAGAAACTTCGTATATTTAGGAAAGTAAATGAACTCTTTGAAGCTGCTGGAAAGTACTTTGATGTAAAACCAGAGAAAATCCAAGTAGATTATGAGGATGTCAAGTTGGATGGGTACTTTTTCTCACCTCCTTGGATAAAAGGTCCGAAGCCCACAATTTTGGCCCTCAATGGTGGTGATGAGTGGTCAATTGAGAACTATTTCTGGTTAGGACCTGCCTTTATTTCGTGTGGATATAACTTTATGGTCTATGATCAGCCTGGAACTGGTCTTTCAATGTACGAAAAGGGAAAGGGCAGAAGAGCTGACAGCGAGGCTTTTCATTCAAGAGCAATCGACTTTCTTCTAACTAGACCGGAAGTGGATCCTAACAAGATTATTGTTCATGGTGAGAGCTTTGCTGCATACGACTCCCTTAGATTTGCTTCCTTCGATCACAGGATTGCTGCAGTCATCTCTGATGGAGGTACCCACGCATTCGACTGGGAAGCAATGCTAAAATGGATGCCACCAAGTTTAGCTGCTCACGGCATGAGAATCTTGGGTGCAAAAAGCTTGGATGACTTTGCTGAAAATCCTCGTTTTGCCTACAATCTTGAGGGTGTGCTTCACCAGATAGAATGCCCACTTCTTGTGATGCACGGTGCGGAAGAGATATTGGTTCAGCCCAATCCGCTAACACAAGCTCTTAAAAATTACGAGCAGGCTGGTTCGAAAAACAAGACGTTCTTCGCCATAGAGGATAGAAGACTTGGCGGATTAGAACACTGCCAGGTAGACAACATAAATGTGCTGCATGAGGTAGTACTGAATTGGCTTTGTTCTATTGGTCTTGGACCTTCTGCACCTAGACCAAGTGATTTCTAGGAAATTTTTAAGTCAATTAGAAGGTGGAGCTTATGAAACTTACATTTATACAGGTTGAACCGTGCTTGTTAGAAAGCATATAGGGAGACATTTTAATTTAAGGATACGGAAGCTATTAATGATAGAATTGGGAAATTTGCAATAAAAAAGGAAGAAGTTGTATTAAGGCTTTCGACAGAAGCTAAGTTTTCTGGAGTGTAAGTTGGGATATATTAGCAAATTAAAAAATATAATCAAATATATATAATTTGGTATAAAAGGAATACTTAAGGTAATATGAGCTTTGAGTATTCCTTTTCCTATTTGACAAGAATTCCAAGTAATATACAATTGAGATATAAATAAAATATGAGGAATAGGTAATTTAAAATGAAAAAGAAGCTGTATTATGAAATATTTATAACTATTTTATCACTATTAGCCTCTGTGGTGATTTTAGTCGAATTAACATTAGAGCTGCCTGATAATATTGCTTATATATTAGACACTTTAGATAATATTGTTTTGGTTGTTTTTATATTTGATTACGTAGTAAGGTTGATTTTAAGTGAAAATAAACTTAGTTTTATAAAAAATAATAAAATTGATCTTATATCAATAATACCATTTAATGGTATATTTCAATCTTTAAGAATATTTAGAGTTGCAAGAGTATTAAAATTAGCAAAGTTAACTAGATTGGGTAAACTAGTAAACTTTGTAGTATTAATATACAAATTTAAGAGTAGAGCAGATAGATTTTTAAAAACCAATAATTTTGAATACATATTAATAATAACTATTGTAACTATTTTTTTGGGTGCATATGGATTATCAGTTACAGAAGATAAAACATTTCTGGATTCTCTCTGGTGGAGCTTCGTAACAGCGACAACTGTAGGATATGGAGATATAAGTCCAAGAACCACAGCAGGCAGAATTATAGCTTCGATATTAATGCTAGTAGGAATAGGCTTTGTAGGTATGCTAACAGGAACTATATCAACTTATTTTTTGACAGGTAATAAAAATAATAAATCATATAGAGGAGAAATTATTGAAACAATTCAAGAAAAATTAAATGACTTTGAGTCACTAAGTAAAGAAGATTTAGAAGATATGCATAAAGTATTACTAAGCTTGAAAGAGCAAGAATAAAAACGGCATGTAGTTTAACAAAATAGAATGTTTTAAGCATCTAAAGTTATTTGAATATTTCTATGAAAATAAAGGGATTATTGCCAATGTGTAGAAGTTTAAATATAACAATATTAAAGTTCTATGAGAGGTGGTAGTTGTAATATATGAATATGGAAGCAGGCAGTTTACTTTTAGCTTGGATTATGCCTTTAGCTATATTTGCATTTTGGGGTCTAGGTTTTTATGCACTTATTTTAGTAATTAAAGCATTAAAAATATATATTGATAAAAATTCTTAGGAGAGAATTATATAAAAATTGTACTAATTAATACTTTTATGTGGGGATGAGATGTGTAATGTTATTCAAATTAATTAGTAACGTAAGAATAATTTCAAAAACTACACAAAAAGAAGAATGTATTGTAAAGAGTTGCGAGATATCTTTTCATCCGTATAAAGATTTTAGTTGTGTAAAGGAAGGCATGAGTAAAATTGAATTTAAGCTAGATAATTATACTTTTATTAATTTATCTAACTTAGAAATAGAAAAAATAGATTTTAATTATTGTAATATCGACCATTTAAATCCATACACAGTTGAATTTGATGCACTAATAGAAATAAATAATACATTACATTTATATAAAGGTTTCTTTGAAAGAGTTTTATTAAACCATAAATATGATACATTAAATGAAAATAATACATTAATTAAATTAAAAAATTCTGGTAAATCAAGATTATTCTTAAATGAACTAGTACAAAAAGAAAACTAATAAGTAAAATTTACATTTGATGCTATAAAATAAACATGCTTATATATTATCAATGAATTTAAAATATAGTATATACTTATACCGAAAATTAGACAATCATGGTATAATATAGTTGATATAAAATCAAAAGGAAGTGCATGGTAATGAAATTAAAAACAATAGCATTAACAATAGCTTGTACTAGTATGCTCATAGCGTTGCCAGTTAGTACAAGTGCTGAGTGTAGACAAGATAATGATGTATGGCAACAAGTTGGACAAGAATTACATAATCCTAATACAAATCTTAATGATTATAAATTCAACTCCAATGATGGAAATGTATATGGCAACTTGACTATAATTAATATAAATGATACTACTGGTTCAGCAGTAAGCATATCTTTTAACAATACAACGGCATCGGCAGTAACCATTCCTATCGATGTAACTACAGATTCAGCAATTAGTATGCCGCTTGATACTACTACAGCTCCAGAAGTAGATTTCACACTTGATAATATTCCTAATTTTGATTATATTGCAAATCAATATAATGAAGAAGAAAATAAAATTGATGATATGATGCAAGATATTAATAACAAAGTTAATAAACAATTTGATGAGATGCAAAAACAAGAAGAGAGAATTTTAAAGTTTATGTATAGATAAAGACATTTAAGGCTTAGAAAAATATTTCTAGGTCTTTTTTTTTGTGTGTCAATTATGGGAACTTACTAATGGGTGAAAGCCCGTAATGGGGACTGATAGTGCAAACCATTATCTTAAGACAAGGTGTTCAGCGTTATGTGGAATCTGAAGGAAGAAGCCTTGGTGTGAGGTATACGAATTGCATTTGGTACTAGTAGATTACTTGAAGAAGTTCTAAAAAATAAATATAACCTGTCGAATTTATTAATATCGAAAGTGTTTTTTCTTTCAAAATTATTGCTTTTTTTACCTTTTAATGATAATATGGACATATAAATACATAAATTTACATAATCATACACGGATTGGGAACTGTGAGGGATTCTCTCTATTTGGGCATCTGGAGGATTCTTAGTTAATGATGCAACCCGCCAATCAAAACTAATTACAAACAAAAATTAATTAGTTTTGATTGTTTTTTTTTCTTATAACGTGACAATTAGCAAGGATTAACAAGATAATATCAGTTATTGTTCATGGATATTCCTTTTATACAGAGACTTTTATAAATTAATTATATGAAATGATAAAAAATAAATAAATAGAATGTAGAATTTGCAAAATTATTATGTGAGGGAGAGAATATGGTATGAATACAAACAATGAAATTATAAAGGCGATAAATAATAGTTTATTAAAAAACTTAGAGTTTGAATTTATTGCTAAGTTAGAAGATTTAACATTATCTGATATTGATGATATCGAAAAGATGTCTAATGTAAATAATAAATATAATTTGACATATCAAATAATAGATAATATCTATATAAAGATTTATTACTCTCTTCAATCGGTATGTTAAAATGAGGTGCAAATATGGAGTACACAATTAAAATTACACTAAGAAAGATAGAGAAAAATGGAGAGGATAATAGCAAGGATAGTAAGGATACTAATAAAAAATAGAATAAATTTGTAGTAAGCATATCTTTTGACAATACAACGGCATCGGTTGTAACCATTCTTATAGATGTAACTACAGATTCAATAATTAGTCTGCCACTTGATGCTACTACATAAAAAAGAAATGACTTAAATTTAGGGAAATAAGTCATTTCTATTCCATATTATTTATCATAAAATAAAAAATATGTTAAAAGAATTACAATGTTATTATATAAAGAAATTGTTACAGTATTGTGTCAACATAATTAATTTACAGACATTTTATTGAATATTTCAAGGAAAATAATTAAAACAAGCCTTTCAGCATATCTATAAACTGGATTAGATGATGTGCTAGGGTCAATGGAAAAATTAAGATGAGATAAAGCTTCATAAGGTAAAGGAGACGTGAATTAAAAATGTGTTTCATTGATATTTTGATATCAATACTTCAAAGTATGTTATTTGTTTTTGTAATAAGTTATTGTTTAGATATAAATAAATTATTAGATATAAAAAAGGTTATGTGTATAATCATGCTTACAGTTAATGGATTTGCTATTCCATATGTATTTGGAAATACTTCTATTTGCATATTTGCTACACATATAGTATCTATAGCTATAATATCATTATTATTTAGAAATGAGTACAATAAAGCTATTATTGGATAC
Source organism: Clostridium sp. DL-VIII (assembly GCF_000230835.1). Lineage (NCBI taxonomy): Bacteria > Bacillati > Bacillota > Clostridia > Eubacteriales > Clostridiaceae > Clostridium > Clostridium sp. DL-VIII. The sequence continues at coordinate 5,231,763 of NZ_CM001240.1, read as the reverse complement.
AGCTTAATATATTCAATACTGGCTGTATGGTTATTTGTATTTGGTAATTTAGTATATGGAATATTTAATACAAATGATTTGTTTACTGAATATATTAATATAATAAATATAATTCTTCTTTATATATCACAATTAGTTCTAATGATTTTGTGTTTGAAATTTATAAATAATATTAAGCAGATATATGAGATTTTATCCCATGAAAATATATCAATTAGTTATGGAATTATATTAGGCTTTCTTCCAGATTTTCTAATTTCTTTACATTTGATTTCTTACGATAAAGATAATGCAATATTGAGCGATGGTGTATTTGCAGCTTTATTTATTTTTTTGGGATTTATTATCGTAATCTTTGGCAAAACATCATTAAAAGCTAAAGAGATATCTGGACTAAATAGAATTTTATCAAGCAAAAATAAAGAATTAAAGAGTATTAAAAACAACTATGGCTTACAAATGGTCTCGTTATATGAGTTAGTAGATATGGAGAAATATAACGGGGCAGCCTGGCTTTTGAAAAGTATTATAAATCAGAATAATCCAAATGGAACTGATGACAGTTTAGAGCAAGCTTCTTTGCTTTCACTTGCAACTAAACATGCTGTTGGAGAAGGCATGAATGTTATAGTTGAAGACAGTGCAAATTTCAAATTGGTTACAATAGATGAAATGGAATTGTATAGAATAATAATTAACATTACTAATAATGCAATAAGAGCAATGAACAAGGGTGGTACTTTAGTAGCAAAATCATTTCAAGATTTAAGTAATATAGTAATAACAATAGAAAACGATGGTGAAAAGATTCCGGAAGAAATTATTTATGAAATTTTTAATTCTGGTTTTACTACTAAGAGTAATAATGGCGAAAATCACGGGTATGGGTTATGTATAACAAAAGAATTAATTGAAAAGCACGGTGGTAAGATATCAGTTGAGAGTGATGATAATATAACTAAATTTACAATTAAGTTACCATTTAAGGAAGAGGTATAATTTTAATGTTTTCTTATTGAGGCAAGAGCATAGAGATAGATTATTTTCTGATTACCTTGCAAAAGAGTATAGAATTAAAGCAAAAATTTAATCTATGATTATGAAATAAAAGCAAAATAGATATTAAACAATAATATTTATTAATAAGTATTGATTGTGTATTAATGGTATGTTAAAATTATAGTAATCTAATATTAATATATATTCCTAAGTAAAGTTAGTAAACAAACTTTATTCAAACATTCCAAGAATAAGAGTAATAGGCAGTAGAAATATTGTTTATTACTCTTATTTTTGCATCTATAGATTTAATTGTGGAATTTAGCTTGAAATTTTATTTGGTGATAATTCATAGCGTTACGTAAAATAAAGGATAACTTGATAAGGGGGAACAAGTTATCCTGAAAACTGATTTATATATTATATTTCATATAAAAACAATTCATATAAATTGTTTATGATATTATTATAAACGGTATTTGTTACAACATTATGTCTAAAATATTAATTTAATATAAAAACTATTTCAAGAAAAGAAATAGTTAAATTTAATGTATTATATAAATTAACTTAAAACTTTATATATGCTATTTATATATAATTATGAGACCATGAATACTATATTAATACGACTGCGCGCTTCATCGTTAGGTTGTTGAATTCTTGACTGATTTGAAACCTGGCCAGTTTGAGTTCCAAGATCCAAGAGAATAACTCAATTGAGTAAAATAATGGATATTGACAATTTTAGTGAAAATATTATATGTTGTATATAGTAAAATATACAAAAATTGTTTTATGTAACATTAGGGAGGAATAATATGTCAAGGATAGACACGCTAATTAATGATATGGATATAAGTAATGTATCAGATATACATATTACATCAGGATTACGACCGATGGTAAGGATAGATGGAAATTTAGTGAATGTTTTTGAAAGAAGTATTCCCCATGAGGCTGTGGAGGAATGCATTAAAGAGTTAATACCAGAAAGTTATAATTATTTCTTAGAAAATGGTGAAATAGACTTTAAGTATAATAGAAAAGGTATTGGTAATTTCAGAGTAAATGCTTATAAGTGCAGGGAAGGATATTCTATATGTCTTAGAGTAATTAAAGAGACTATACCTAAACTAAAAGATTTAACAATGGCTCCTGCTCTTAAAAAATTCACGGAATTAAGTGATGGACTAGTGTTAGTTACTGGACCAACAGGATCAGGGAAAAGTACTACTCTTGCAGCAATGGTTAATGAAATAAATATGAGTAAAGAAAAACATATAATAACTTTAGAAGAACCAATTGAATATATATATGAGAACAATAGATCTATGGTAAACCAAAGAGAAATTGGGCAGGACACTAAGAGTTATGCAGATGGATTAAGAGCAGCACTTAGACAAGACCCAGATGTTATATTAGTTGGAGAAATGAGAGATCCAGAAACAATAGAAATAGCTTTAAGGGCAGCCCAAACTGGACATTTAGTTTTTTCGACTTTACATAACATGGGGGCAGCTAACAGTATATATAGAATTATAAACTCTTTTGAAGCTGGACATCAAAATGAAGTGAAGATTCAGTTATCGTCGCTATTAAAGGGAGTTGTTTCTCAAATTTTATTACCTAATGCATCGGGAGTAGGTAGAGTTGCAGCAATGGAAATAATGGTGTGTACTCCTAGCATAAGAAATTTAATTAGAGAAGGAAACTATGAACAAATAAATAGCTTCATTCAAATGGGTTCTAAGTTTGGAATGCAGACAATAGAGATGGATTTAAGAAGGCTTGTAAATGACAATTTTATATCCAGACAAGAGTATGAAAAGTGGGTACAAAATGATAGGTAGATATAATATATAAGTTTGAGTTAAATTTTAGTAAAAATCTATAGAAATTATGGAATGATTAGATATAATATGGTAATATGTAAATAAATTATATTTTATATATAATTATAAAATATAATTTATAAGAAATTGCTATAATATTGGTAAATATATATAAAATTAAATAATTATTGAAATTTGTAAATATTATTATTTATAAGAAATCAATATGGAAACAATGATTCATATATTTATTTTGGGCACTTTATATATGAGGAGTTAGTAGTGCAACCGGCCTTTGTTTTTTATTAAGGTCGGTATTTTTTTGCGCAAAAGTGGAAGTAAGCATTTAAAGAGATATTATTTATTGATAAATAATATTTAAATTCAAAACAATATCAAAAATATTGAAAAAATGTAATTTAAAGTATAAAATATAAATATGAAAATATTACATAATATTTTAAAAAATGGTAAAAAGGAGAGGTGATAGATTGGAAGTTGTCTTCATAGCTGTTTTAGGATTGGTTATAGGAAGTTTTTTGAATGTATGTATTTATAGAATCCCGATGGAACAATCAATTGCGTTTCCACCGTCACATTGTACAAACTGTAATCACAAATTAATGTCTTTAGATTTGATTCCGGTAATCAGCTATCTTTTTCTTGGAGGAAAGTGTAGATATTGCAAGGAGAAAATATCAGTAAGATATCCTCTTATAGAAATTCTTAATGCAGTATTATATTTACTAATATATTTTAAATTTGGATTAACCTTAATTACATTAAAGTATTGCATATTAGCATCAATTTTAATTGTAATTGGAATGATAGATTATGATACTCAATTTGTTTATACAAGTACAACACTTTTTGGTGGCATTATGGCATGTGTATTTATAATAATTCAAGCTGTTGTTTATAAAAATGGAATTCTTGACTTGATTTTAGGTGGAGCAATAGGATTCGTCATCATAGGTTTAATAGTATTTTTAACTAAAGGAATGGGTGAAGGTGATATTGAAATAGCAGCTATTTGTGGATTATTCCTAGGAGTTAAAGGGATTTTAATTGGATTATTTTTAGCAATAATAATAGGTGGGGGCATAGGAATAGTTATATTATTACTAAAATTAAAAAAAGCAAAGGAAAAGATAGCGTTTGGGCCATTTATAGCAGTTGGAAGTTTGATTTCTATGCTGTGGGGCGTTGAAATATTAAAAAGTTATTGGAGTTTTTTTGAGTAAAATGTAACATAATATTCACTTTCTTAACACTTACATGATTGAAAAATATTAGAAAAAATTTCAACTTATAAACATTAGGAAAAAAATTTTGTAAATAGAAAAGAAAGGTACGACCCAAAATGGCAACTGAAAAAAGAAGATTGGGAAATATTCTGGTAAATGCAGGCAAAATTACAGGATATCAACTACAAGAAGCGTTAAAATCTCAGAAAGCCTTAGGTAAGAAGCTTGGAGAAATATTAGTAGAAAGTAAGATAATCACAGAAGAAGACATAATAGAGGCAATAGAGCAGCAAACAGGAATTAAAAAAGTAGATTTAAATTTGATAAATTTTGATAGAAAAGCAATAACGTTAATACCACAAAATTTATGCGACAAATATATCTTAATTCCTTTTGGTTTTGATAATAATAGAATTAAAATTGCTCTCGCAGATCCATTAAACATTTTCGCAATTGATGATGTTGCAATATCTACAGGGTTTGAAATAGAATCCTTTATCTCTAAAAAAGACGATATTAAAAAATTTATAGGTATATACTATAGCAGTCAACAAGTTAATAATGCAGCCATGCAACTTTCTAAAGAAAGCACTAAAACAAGCAAAAGCATTAAAGCAGTAGATGAAATGAATGAAGTTAATAGTGCACCAGTTGTAAAGATGGTTGATTACCTTTTTAAGAATTCAATAGAGATGAAAACATCTGATATTCATATAGAACCATTTGAGCATGAAATAAGAATAAGATATAGAATAGACGGAAAGCTCCAAACGGTAAATACTCTAGGAATAGAAAGTTTGGGACCGCTAGTTACAAGAATAAAGATACTTGCAGGACTTAATATAGCAGAAAAAAGAATACCACAAGACGGAAGAATAATGGTTAATGTTGATGGTATGGAAATAGACCTTAGAGTTTCTATACTTCCAGTAGTTAATGGTGAAAAGATTGTTATAAGAATTCTAAATACAGGAGGATCTGTATTAGATAAAAAACAACTGGGAATGAGTGATGATAATATAAATAAATTGAATAGAATAGTATCAAATCCTCATGGAATAATTTTGGTTACAGGACCAACAGGAAGTGGAAAATCTACAACTCTATATTCTATATTAAATGAATTGAACTCTAGCAGTGTAAATATAATCACAGTAGAAGATCCGGTTGAATATACAATGAATGGAATAAATCAAGTAAGTGTTAATGAAAAAGCAGGATTAACATTTGCAAGTGGACTTAGAAGTATACTAAGACAAGACCCAGATATAATCATGATAGGAGAAATTAGAGATGAAGAAACCGCAGAAATAGCAACCAGAGCAGCAATTACAGGTCATTTAGTTTTAAGCACTCTTCATACTAATGATGCACCGTCATCCATAGCAAGACTTGTAGATATGGGAGTTAAACCATATTTAGTTTCTACTTCTGTTGTTGGGGTAATGGCTCAAAGATTAGTTAGAAAAATATGCAATAACTGCAAAAAAGAATACGAAGCTAGTGAATATGAAAAAGAAATTTTAGGACAAGATGTAAATGAGCCGTTAATTTTGTATAAGGGCAAAGGCTGTGGCTATTGCAATCAAACTGGATATTTAGGGAGAATTGGAATTTATGAAATTATGGAAATGACAAGAAAACATAGAGAAGCCATAAATTCGGGTGCAAATTCAGATATCATAAGAGATATTTCAATAGAAAATGGAATGAAAACTTTGGAAAGCGAATGTAAAGATCTGGTATTGCAAGGAATGACAACTATTGAAGAACTTTCAACAATAGCAACTTTATCAATTGACATTTGAAAAGAGGTGAGGGACATTGGGAAAATTTAAATATAGAGTTATGAACTCAGATGGGGAAAAAGTAGAAGGAACTTATGAGGCAAATTCTAAAAATGAGGTTATAGACTTTATTTCAGGTAATGGATATTATCCTTTAATGGTTGAGGAAATAACAGAAAGTGCTAGTATAAAAATAAAGTTTAATAAGAAAGTGAAAATTAAAGATATATCAATATTTTGTAGGCAATTTTACACTATGCTAAATGCAGGAGTACCAATTTTGGCATGTTTAGAGATATTATCGGATCAAGTAGAAAATCAAAAATTAAAGGAAACAATAAAAGCGGTAAATGAAGACGTTGAAAAAGGTGAAGTATTATCAGATTCCATGAGAAAACATCTAGATGTATTTCCAGAATTATTAATTTCTTTAGTAGCATCAGGAGAAGCAAGTGGTAACTTAGATGCAATAATGTTTAGAATGTCAACTCATTATGAAAAAGAAAATAAAATTAATAATAAAGTAAAAAGTGCAATGATTTATCCAATAATATTAAGTTTCGTAGCAGTTATAGCAGTTATATTTATATTAACTTATGTAATGCCAACATTTACTCAAATATTTGAAGATACTGGTACAAGCTTGCCTTGGAGTACTAAACTTTTACTTGGAGCAAGTAGTGGCATAAAAAACAACCTTATCTTTATCATAATATTTGTAATATTACTTACATTCGGACTTAATATATTTTTGAAGAGTGATAATGGAATATTGTTTACAAGCAATTTAAAATTAAAATTGCCTTTGTTAAAAAAGCTTAATCAAATGATTATAGTATCAAGATTTACTAGAACATTGTCTACGTTGATAGCAAGTGGATTACCACTTATAGATTCAATAGAAATTGTTTCAAATGTCGTAGGAAATAAAGTTGCTGAAGCTGCACTACTTAAGATAAAAGATAATGTAATGAGAGGGGAAAGCTTATATTCATCAATGAAAGAAAGTGAAGTTTTTCCGTCAATGTTATATTCAATGGTAAAAATAGGAGAAGAGACAGGTTCACTAGATGATATATTAAATAAAACAGCAGATTTTTATGATGAAGAATTAGAATCAATTATTCAATCTTCAGTAGCAATGATTGAACCAATTTTAATAATTGTCATGGGGATTGTACTTGGATTTATGATTATATCAATAATGTTACCAATGTTTGATAGTTACACTAAAATTCAATAAAATTGTTGATAATGCATAATGTGAGATCCAGAGTGCATTAAAATATATGAAATTTAGGAGGGTTAAAAATGAATTCATTACTAAACAAAAGGAAAAATGAATTACAAACAAATAAAAAGAAAGGATTTACGTTAGTAGAACTTATTATAGTTATTGCGATTATTGCAATATTAGTAGCATTAGCTATTCCTAAGTTTGGAGCTGTTATAGAAAATTCTAATGAAAAAGCAGATCAAGCAACAGCTAAGAATATTGCTACAATAGTAGCACAAGAAATAGCTAATGGAACAGCGCTTACTCCAGGACCAGTTACAACTGATGATGATGATGTGATAGGATCTAAACTAGATGGAACTAAAACACCAAAAGCTAAAAAGGCTGGAGAGGCAACAACTTTTACTTATGCAGTTGATGCTACTACAGGTAATATTACTGTAAGTTATACAAATGGGAAGGAAGTATATCCAGACTACGCAGCTGGCTCTAAGTAATTCATAATAAGGAATCAATCAAAACCATCTAAAATTCACGTGTAAGATTTAGTCTTACACGTGAAACTTAATCAATTAAAATGTATTTGGAGGGCTATATGAATATTAAAAATAAGAAAGATGATACAAAAGGAAATAAAAAAAAATTAGATATCAGAAATTTGTTAAACATGGATATAAGAGATTTGAAAATAAAGTTTTCAAAAAAAATAACTGTGCAAAACAACTTTGGTAGATACGAGAAAAAAAGAAAAATTATAGCCTTCGATATAGGAAGTTTTAATATAAAAATAGTAGTTGGGATGTACTATAAAAATGATTTAACTATAGATAAATATATTGTAATACCAACTCCAAAAGATGCAATCGTAGATGGAGAAATTAAAAAAGAAGAAGAACTAGTAATTAGATTAAGGAAAGCCTTAAATGAAAATGTAATAAAAGCAAAAGATGCAATTTGTACTACTAATTCTACTTTAATTATAAATAGGGAAATTATAATTCCCAAAGTAGAAGAGGAAGAAATGAATACAGTTGTAAGATATGAAATTCAACAATATCTACCTATAAATTTAGATGATTATGTATTACAAGTTACTATATTAAATGAAGAAGAAATAGGTGGAGTAGAAAAGCTTAATGTACGTGTTATAGCATACCCAGAAAAAATAGCTAGGGAATATTATAACTTTTTGACAAAGTTAGATTTAAAACCTTATGTTTTAGATGTTAATTATAATGCAGTAAATAAATTTATTAATATGACAGAAATGAATAATAAATACGAATATAATTCAAGAGATTCAGTTGCTTTTATTGATATGGGAGCGAGCTTTATCGATGTTAATATATATAGAAATGGACAATTAGATTTTACCAGAATAATAAAAGCTGGTGGAAATGATATTAATAATTTTTTTTATGAAATCAATGGATCAAAATTTGAAGAAATAGAAGAACTAAAATTAGAAAGAGTAGATTTATTAGATGAAGAAGATTCCATAAATATAGAAGTTAAACATATTGTAGATGAATGGATAGACAAGATAGAAAAGATAATTCAATTTTATAAAAATAAGAGTGTAGATAATAATATTGAGAGAATTCTTATTTTTGGTGGTTGTTCAAAACTAAGGGGTTTTGAGACATATATGACAAATAAAATAGGAATAAATACAAAGAGAATAAAAGGAATTTCTAGAATGACCTTTAAGTTTGATGATGATAATAAACCTGTTGATGATTTTATCAATGTCATTGGATCAGTCATAAGACTTTAATAGGGGGAAGTAGTTATGAAAGATTTAAATTTTTTTGAACCTTACCAAGGAAAGAAGAAAGAAAAAACTAATGCGAAAATTTATATTTATGGAGCTATGGGAATAGTAGGAGTATTAATAGTTATAACATTAACTATTAATACTGTTAGTATAATAATGTTAAATAGGAGTATAGAAGATTATAATAAAAAATTATCGAATTCACAAACACAACAGGAACTAAAAGAAGCCGAAGATATAAATAAGCAAATAACTACATTAAAACAATATGATAGCGCTTTGACTGATGTTGCAGTATCTGTTAAGGAAAGAGATAATGTCTCTGATACATTATTAAATGATATAAGCTCAACAGTACCAAGCGAAGTTTCATTTAAGAATTTAGATATAGAAAATAATACAGTATCTATAAAAGGCGTATCAACGAATAGAACCGCAGTTGCAGAATTAAAACATAATTTAAGTGAGTTATCAAATATGCAAGATGTTTATGTAAACTCAATAGATAATTCAAGTGCAGTAGAAGGAGAATACTCCTTTGATATAAAATGCGTGTTAAAGGATGTTGAGTAATATGAAGATAAGTAATAAAGAAAAAATAATGTTATATATTTTAGGAATTATACTAATAGGTTTTGGATATTACAACTTTGTGTACTCTGTTCAAATAAATAAAATTCAAGAAAAAACTAAACAAAAAAATGAACTTGAGCAAAAGTATACTACTACAATGAATACAATAAATTCGATTGAAGATAGAAGAAGTGATGTGAAAATATTAAAAGCAAAAATAAGTGATGAATCATTGCCTTTTTATCCGACAATAAGCGAGGAACATATAATATTAGAATTAGATACATTGTTAAAAGATAGCGGATTAGATGGAGGAATTAAGTTTAATCCTATAGTGTCTGACAGTGTAGAAAGTGTAGATAAAAAAAATCAAACATTAGCTGAAAGTTCATTACAAGGAATAGTCGATCAATATAATAGTGCAGCTGGAGGCATAGATGAAGGCAACAATACAAATGAAAAATCAAATCAGAATAATAATGTAAGTTCAGGAAATTCTAACAAAAGCGAAGCTAGCAGTAATACTAAGGATTCCAATAATGATGATAAAACAAGTACTACCAGTAATAATTCTAATCCCAATAACTCAAATACAAGTAATACAAACAACTCGAATGCAAATACTTCAAAGAATTCAAAAGACCAAAAGAAAAATACAGTACAATATGTTAAATTTGAAGTGAATTTTGAAGGAAGCTTCGATGGCTTAAATAAATTATTAAATACGATTGGAAAAAATGAAAAGAAAATAGTAGTAAATTCAATAAAAATAAATGAAGATACTTTGGATACAGTAAAAGGAACAATTAACCTTGAAATTTATGCTATTCCTAAAATTAATGATGAACTAGAAAGTTATTTAAAATGGGATTTAGCTAATACTTATGGAAAGAGTGTACCATTTAGTACAGGCGCAGCAAGTGGAATTGTAGAAGAAAAAAAAGATACTAGTGATTTTGCAGTTTCAGTAAAATCTATAAATTCTGATTTACCAACAATAATGATGGGTAAGACAAATGATGATTTAAGAACAACTTATGTTTATGCAGATAGTAATTCAGAGGAACAAGCAGAAATAGTATTTACTCAAAATGGAGATAAATACTATTATAAATATAAAACCTCAAAAGGAACATACCCAGCTAACTATGAAGGCCTTGGAGCGGAGTTTACGACAACGTCAAAAAATATAGTTTTGAATATTTCAAGTGAAAACAGAATAACTTCAAATGATAAGTCTGAACTTAAGTTAAAGATAATAAATAAGACGGATAAGCTGGTAAATGTAGATATAAGCGGAGATGATTCAGCAGATCCGCGGGTAACAGTTGAAGGTGATGGAAGTAATATAAGCGTTAATCAAAAGTAGGTGAGGACTTATAAAAAGAAATTCCAAAAAACATGAAGGGTTTACTTTGCTAGAGGTAATAATAAGTATGACCATTATAGCAATAATTTCAATTGGTATATATAATGGGTACGTATTACTTATAAGACAGACCAAAGTTGGACAAGAGAAACAAATGGCGGCTATAACAGGGAAAAGAATTATTGAAGAATTTAAGAATGTTAATAGTATTAATGATGAAAATGGAGAAGTAACATTACAACAAGATGATAAAGAGATAGTATTGAATAAAGCAACAGATGATTCTCACTATGAAAAAACTCTGCATTTAGATAATGATTTTAATATTTGCGCTGATCAGAATAGCAATAATTATTCATATATTCAGGAAATCACACTAACATCAACTAAGAATTCAGATAATGAGGGTATAAATATAGATAAGAATAATAATTCTAGTGGTTTAAGTAATGCAAATACATTAGAAGATCATTTATATTTGAGTAAAAGCGGAATGACAATATATATAAATGATGATATTAGTAATAAGGCAATTGAAAGCCAAGGTAATAATATAAGATTATATATATATTTAAAAACTAATGATGATAATAAAAAGGTTATGACTATTAAGGGTTATCAAGGAAATACTCTCTTAGAAAAAGAATTAGGAACTGTTTTAGATGAATCAACTAATAAAGAAAATGTAATAAATTTGTATATTAATTTTAACAATTATAGTACTAATAGTACTAGCTCTGATCTGAAAAACTTTGAAATATATATAAGTAATAAAAATGAAGAAGAAAATTCTGAAACCAATATGTATCTACAAAAGTCCAATAATTTAAATGTAAATTTAAGTTTTGATGAGGGTCATGCATATATATATAATAATCAAGCAGAAGACGGTAATAAAATTGGGGGATTATATGATATAGAAGTTAAAATAAAGAAAAAGGATAGCGAAGATTATATATTCACAGGATATTCAAATCAAAATATAAATATAAATTACATAAACAAGGGGTGAGAATGGTGAGAAGAAAAAAAGAGGGATCTAGTTTAATATATGTAATTATCATATTTATGTTTGTAACTACTGTATCAACAGCCATGTTATCGATGATATCTGCCAATTATAAATCTAGAGTAATTGAAAATAAAAGAATAGAAAACTTATATGGTTCAGATTCTGGAATAGATGTTGCCTATAATATAATTGGGAAAACATTTGATGCAGCAACCAAGTATGGATATTATAGGGTAAAAACTCTTACAGATGCAACAATAACAGATAAATCAAAGTGTACCTATGCAGAAGAATATGCAAAATTTAATACTGATATTAATGATCTAAATGCAAGAATTAATGAGTTGAAAGAAGAAAATAATGCAGATAATACCACTAAAGCAACAATACAAGATAACAATACAAAAATAGACCAATTTAATGAATTAATAGAAGATGATAAAAACTTCATGAAAGTTTTATTAAATGAAGAATTTAAAAGTGGATTTAAGGCATTCTTTGATGATAATGATAGTAAGCTGAATGATGATTTCAAGCTTAAAAATTCCGTTCAAAATAAACAATATGTTTATCAAGTTAGTAGCTTGAATAGTATGCAGACAACAATGGTTAAATATGAGGCAAATAATGATGTTGATAAACAAGCAGCCTTAGTTGCAGATATTTCAACACCATATAATACAAACGGAAATGATACTCTTAATTATGGAATAGAATCGTCTACAGATGGGCATACACAAACTATACAATTCACTAAAACTGCTGATAAAGCTTATACTGTAAAAATAACATCTGACTTTGAATCTAAAAATGCTCCTATTAGTGTTGATAATAATAATAGAACAATACAAGCAAATTATGTAATTAAAATTCCAAATTATGATGATATATTCTTTGGTAATGGTACTTCAAATGATAAATATTTAGCTTTGCAAGATAGAGGACTTACAGTTAAGGGAAATATGAATGTTGATAATGTTAGGAAACTTACTGTTAGTGGAGATGCGTTTGTAGAAGGAGAATACCCGAACGTAAATGAAAGTGACAATGATAGAACTTATGAAAAATATAGCGGTGGGATAAAGATAAATAACAGCAATAACATTGAATTTAAAAAAGATGTTATTACTAGAAATACATTTAATATTCAAGATTACACAACTGCAATTGTTGATGGTAATTTATATGCAAGAAATGCTTACATTGGCAATATTGTGGACGGAGATAATGGATTTGCAGAAGACTCAAAGTTAGATATCAATACTGCTGGAGCGGGAAAAGTTATTTTAGACAATGACTTAACAGTAAAGGCTAAAGATTCAGAAGTAAATATGAATGATTTTTATGGAATTAATGATAAAAATATAAAATATAAAGATTCAAATGGAATAGAACATACTGGAAAAATTGATGACATTACTAAATCTTCTAGCAGTATCATAATTAATGGATACAAGGGAGGGAGTTCTGATTCAAAAGTAAGTATAAGTAATTCAGCTTACATTATGGGGACAGCACATATTGCTACAGACAATAATTATCAAACTGGAGAATCTGGAGCTGTTAAAGGAAATTATATAGCATACTCAGTTCTAGATCCTAATAATACATCTGAGAAATTTAGTTATCATGATCCATTGTATCTCTTAGATGAAGATAATGTCTTTAATAAAGCAAAACATTTTAAAGAGTACTGGGATAAACGAGGAAATGCTGATACTGGAGGTATAATCTGGCCAAGCAATACAGATAATATATATTCTGTAGGAGCTCTAGTATATACAGATGGTGAAAACACTTTTGTAAAAGAACCAAATTATTCTCTATCATTAGAACATGCGGGATTAACCTATAATGATAGTGGAGAAATATGTAAAAAGAGAATTGATTTTGCGAGTAAAGTATATAAATTTGGTCAGCCAGCTGAAATAGGAGAATATAATCAGTCAGTATTAACAGATTTTGATTCATTAGTAAATTTTAATTCAATATCTGAATATCAGGATTTAGGTGATAATGAGAGAACAATATTAAATCCAGATAAAGATATAACAATAGTTTTGAAAAATAAAGATATAGATGACAATAGAGAATATGAAGATTCAGATGGAAAGATAATTGAATCAAGTAAACTTAGAATTGTTAAGGCTAATAGTAATAATGAGATAAATGCAGTGATTGCTACAAAAGGTAATGTAATTATTGATGGTGATGTTATATTAAATGGAACCCTAATCTGCACAGGAAATTTAAACATTAGCGGAAATGATGAAGTGAACATTAATTATGATTCAGATGTAATATCGAGATTGCAATCTCAAAATAAAGGTCTATTTAAAGATGTATTTGGTGGAATGATAGTTAATAATGATGAAACTTCAATTTTAAATAAATCAGAAGATGAAATATTAGATAGTAAGTATGATATAAATAAATTCTTAGAATCAAAATTATGGAAGCTTACGAAATAGTCGAGGTGGGACTGAATGATTAAAAAGAAAAAAAACGGATTTACTTTAATGGAAATGATAATTGTACTAGCAATAATAATAATTGTTTTAGTTATTACAACGTCTATATTTATTACTGGGAATAAGGTTTTTTCTGAATCAGATGCAAAATCCACTTTGCAAATAGAAGCTAAAGATATTCAAGAAGAGCTGACTAAAGTTGGTATACAAAGTGTAAATATCACTGACATAGAGATAGATGGTATTGATGGAAATGATGAAGGACAATATGTGGATAAAGAATATTCAGAGCTAGATTCTAGTAAAATAAATGGAATTGAAATGCAAGGTTATGATAGGGATAGTGTATATTCAAATGATGGTACAGTGAGCAATGAAAAATATTATAATATCATATATGAAGATGGAGAACTAAAAATTGTATATGATAATGGAGAGTATAAAATACTTTCAAAACATGTTAACAGCTTTAGGATAGTACCTCAAGACATTAATAAGAGTTTTGCAGAGTCATCTTCAATTCAATTTAATATTAATTTACATGAAGAAAAAGCATTTAGTAAGGTTAATTATCCTATTAGCGTTAAGATTACTTTTAGGAATAAAAATAAATAAAGAAAGGAGGAGAAAATTTGGAGAAAATAAGAAATAAAAAAAATTATTTAAAAAAATTAAGCATACTAATATGTTTTATATTATTAATTACATTAATAAATATTGGTTCAAAAAACGTAAATGCAACTGATGATATAGTAGCAAGTGAACCAACATTTAAAATAGAAATGAATCCTGTTATGCCGAATCCTGCTATGGTTGGCGAAGATGTTACCGTTAGTGGAAAAATAATACCACAACCTTTTGAAAATGATATTCCTAAAAAGGAAATCGTTTTGGTTTTAGATGTATCTGGAAGTATGGATGAAAGAGCACTATGTACAAATCCAAGAGTAAGGCATAAAGTAGAGCAAGGGGAGTGGGAGTGGAGTTGGTCAAAGTTTAAATTTGTATGGGTAGACACTAGTTATTATATAGATGATTATTGTGAAGAACATAATAAAGCTGGTGAGCATCAGGTTACTAGTGGAAATACTAAAATAGAACAATTAAAAATTGCTGCTGATAATTTTATTGATAAAATGAAAAGTGTGCAGAATTTAGAAATAGCAATAGTAGCATATTCAAGTAATGCTACTATAAAGACATATAATTCGACTAATAGCTTCTTAAGTTCAAATCAAGATAAAGATTTAAAGGCAATTATTGATGGATTAAAGGCAGATGGTGGCACCAATACAGGAGAGGGGTTAAGAAAAGCTGAATATTTGTTAGAAAAGAATAGTGATGAAAATGCGAATAAGGATATTATTTTTATGTCAGACGGGCTCCCTACTTTTTATTCTGTAAAAAATAATAATTATTATACCAATATTGATAATAGCGATCCTAAATATGCTGGAAAAGGTAGTGATTATGATGAGGATGCAAAAGAATATGCAACTCAAATAGGCAATAAAATTAGAGATACCAAAAAACCTAATGTATTTTCAATAGGATATGGTTTGGGTAATGAAAGTAGCACTGGAAATACTACGATGCAAGAAATTCATGAATCGATGGGTGGAGCTACAGATAATGGAACGTTTTATGCCACAGATGTAGGAGCAATAGATGGAGTTTTTAGTAAAATAGCTGATAATATATTAGAGAGTTATACTATTACTAATGTAAAAATAAATTTAAACTTTGATTCTAATTTTACTTTAAATGTTGGAGGAAACGTAGTAAATATAAACAATATAAAATATACTCTTACATCTCAAGCTAATGGAAAAGTTAGATATGAAGCATCAGAGATACCGTTTGAATTTACAATTAAAGGTAATATTCCGAATATTTATGATAATATGTTTGAAAATTCTAAATTATCTGTTCCATGGAATGGAAGCATTAAAAATACGGATATACCTAAAACAAGTATAACCATAAAGAGTAGTGGATTGCCAGATATAGAAGCGGAGAAAAAAAGTCTAGAATCTGAACCTTATCAAGTAGGAAAAGACATTAATGTAACTTACACAATTACTCCCAAAAGTTTTGATTTTCAAGGTAGCGATGATGATTCAAAACCTAAAGATGTAGTTATTTTATTAGATGTATCTAATTCTATGAATAGGGATGGATTGTTTGCAAGTATTAAACAAGCTATAAGTGATAAAATATTTCATGATAATGAACTTCAAACGTGTAAGAGTCGGTACTCAGTAATAACTTATAGTGATGATGCAGTGTATAATAAATTAGATGAAAATGATGCGGATATAAAAGAAAAGTGTAATAGTGAATCAAATTATTCAGACCTAATGAGGCAAAAAGTTCTTGATAAAATAAATGTATCTGATTCCAGTAGTCGAAATGTATCAAAGGCGTTAAAGTTAGCACAAGATATTTTAGATAATGGAAGAAATGAACCTGCTACTAGTCAGATTGATATAAACCGTGGTACTGGAAGTAAAAATATAATAATTATAGGTGGGGGAAGTATAACAGATGAAGGTAGTAGTTCGTTAATAACTGAGATAAATAATATTAAGAATAAAAATTATAATATAATTACTTTAAATGTTGGACAAGTTATTAGCGAAGATGAGGAACCTAATAATAATTTAAAAAATCTTCATTACAGTTTAATAAATAAACAAGAAAGTAATTCGGAAAACTTATTAGAAAAAGAAAATAATAATTATTACATTAATGTAAACTATGGAAAATTTGATATAAGTGATCCGCATAAACTTTTTGAGGATTCTAATAATATAAATTCTAATAATACTATAGAAGACCCCATAATGCCCCAAATAGCAAGTAAATTAAAAAGTGGAATGAAGCAATCATATACATTCAATGCAAAACTTAAATTTAACAAGGGAGAAAAATTTGACATTGTTTCAGGACTTAACACATGTTCTGATGGAAATTATAATGTTGAAACAAATGAATTTAGTGTGGTATACACATTGAAAAATGGAACTTATAGCGCTGAACCATTTGATATATCATTCAAAATAAAACCAAATGAAACTGGAACATTAGAGTTTGGAAATCCAGGATTTATTTCGTATACTAATTTAGAAAATGAATTAACTGGAAATAATATCAATCCTTTTAGTATTACAGTAGGCTCAGAGTTGAAAATTTTAAATTATGGATTATATGAAGGTGTGAAAAACAACATACCCAATATAGATAATCGAGGAAGTTTCAATATTGTTAGAGGTTCATCTTTGAGAATAGGGGCAACTCTCTTGGGATCTATAAGTAGTCAGGATGATGCAAATTTAGAAATACCTCAAGGTGTAGAGATAAACGGAGAAATTGAAGTTTTTAAATATGATAGTATTGGAACTTTTGCAAAAATTGGAACAATGACTCAATCCGATATTAAAAACAGCAAAGTAATATATAAATATACCAGTAATGGTGCTAATGTGAGTACTAACGAAAAAATATTAATACTATATAATGAGAAATTGCCAACAGATTCTACAGAAAATCAATATATAAATACTTTATTGGTACCAGGAGATAGTAGGAATATTACAATGAATATACCTGATAAATCTCCAGATTTATTTTAGTAATGGATTTTACGCTGATAAGTCCGAGTGTGCGAAAAATAAAATCATCGGTTGTACTGGTAGAAAAACAATTAACTATAAGAGTATATTTATACTGAAGTTTAGACAGGAAGTAACTTGTAATAAAGAGTGTGTAGGAGATATAAGTATTTATGAATTACAGAAAGAATATGAGTAGAATTAAAGAAAAACTTAATTCACAAGTAAAATTTAATTTATATACTTCAAAAATAGATCTTAATAAATTAATAAAATATGCTGAAGCACAGTATATTTTATTAGCCGGCTCGGTTATATTTTTTATAGCTTATATTTGCTTCAGAAATTTAGGTACATTTCCAATTAATAATTGGGATGAGGCAAGACATGGTATAAGTGGATATGAGATGATAAAGAACAATCAGTATATAATTAATACATATGCTTATGAAAAAGATTATTGGAATTTAAAACCTCCATTAAGTTTTTGGATAATAGCTTTATGTATTAAAAGCTTTGGAGTATCTATGTTCTCTATAAGGTTTTATTCAGCTATATCATTATTAATATTAACAACATTGATTGGAATATTTGTTTTAAAAAGATATGGAAAAATAGAATCTCTAGTATCATTATTAAGCTTCTCTGCATCTACTCAATTATATGTAAAACATGTAGGAAGACATGCGGATGCAGATGCTTTATTTATATTACTTTTTACAATATCTATGATATCAATGTTATATATAAAGGATAATAAAAAATTTTTATATATAAGTGGGTTATCATTTGGGCTTGCGTTTCTTACAAAAAGTTTTCATTCATTTTTACTTGTAATTATAGGGGGATTATTTATATTGTTTACTGGTGAAATAAAAAGAATCAAACAAAAAGAATGGTTTCTTTTTATTCTTTCATTTTCAGTACCGATAGGCTTATGGGTTATAGCTAGAATTAGAAGCGATGGATTTTTTTTCTTTAAAGAAATGATTAAATATGATTTGTTAGAAAGGACTATGGAAGGCGTAGAAAATAATACTCCAGGATTCTTTTATTATTTCCAATATTTCTTTGTTGGAACAGGTTCAAGTTTAAGAGTTGTTCTTATTATAATAATTATGCTGGGGTTAAGTTTAAACTTTAAGAAGTTAAAAAAAGACGAATCTATAGCATATATATTGTGGATATTTATACCATTAATTATCTATACTATTTCAAAAACTAAATTAGATTGGTACATAATGCCAATATATATACCAATAATAATAGTTGCGTCAACAATGTTTGGGAATATAATAAGATCTGTGAAATTAAGTAGAATTTTTAAAATATTCCTTGTTTTGTTGTTTATAAGTGTAGTAATTATACATGGTATGTATATGATTAACTTTGTTGAAAATCCACCAGGTAATGATTTACAGGCTTTTATTATGAATGACTTATCAAATAAAAATGAAATCCAAGGGGAAGATGCATATATTGATTATGGTATTGGAAAATTGGAACAGAGTGTAGTAATGGCAGCAGAAATAAGTGCAGATTTAAAATGTAAAGAAGGTGGAGTTGAAGGATTCTTAGAAAATAATCATCAAGGTATTTTGATTATAAATTCTACTATGTATAAAATACATAAAGAAGAATTAAAAAAGTTTAATTTAATATTACAAAATGAAGAATATTATGTTATAGCTAAAACCTAATTTAGTATATAGTATTAAAAGCATAAAAAGATTTAAATGTTGATATATGACGTTCATATTTTGATTTTAATAAGTTTTATTTAAAGCAATAATTTATATAGTGTAGTAGTAATTTATAAATTATAAAATACGGCAAGGGTAATTTTAATAAAATCTTAATTTTACTTTTTTTATTAATACGATATAATAACATATGATAAACAACTTAATAAAATGTAAATGTTATATTTGCATATGGGAGGAAACAAATGAATATAATAGATATATTTTTACATCTTGATAAGTATTTAGCAGCTGTTGTTGGAAATTATGGAGTTGAAACGTATTTAATGTTATTTATTATAATTTTCTTAGAAACAGGATTAGTGATAACACCATTTTTGCCTGGAGATTCTTTAATTTTTGCGGCAGCAGCATTAGCAGCAGAGGGAGCGCTCAATATATATATGCTCATAGGAATTTTGATGATTGCAGCGATTCTTGGAGATACATCAAATTACGAAATTGGAAGGCTCTTTGGTCATAAAATCTTAAAAAGCGGAAGATTCATAAAACAAGAACATCTTGACAAAACCAATAAATTCTACGAGAAATATGGTGGGAAAACCATAATTTTTGCTAGGTTTATACCTATTGTAAGAACAATTGCTCCGTTTGTGGCAGGAATAGGTGAAATGAGTTATAAGAAATTTATTTCATTTAATGCAATTGGAGGCGTTCTGTGGGTATTAGTTGTGTCAGCTTTAGGATACTTTTTCGGAAGCATTCCAATAGTTAAAAATAACTTTGAATTGGTGATAATTGCAATAATATTAATTTCAATATTGCCGATAATAATTGAATTTATTAGAAGTAAAGCAAAAAAAACTGATGAAGTTATGTAGTATTTCAATTGACTAGTAGAAAAGTAAGGCACATGAAAATAAATAACGAGTCCAAAATAGCCTTGCAAGCGGACTTATTATTTATTTGATAGTGCCTACTAATAAGAATATAGCATGAAATAAAAATAGACCAGCATACTGGTCTATTTTTATTTATATATTTTAATTAAATGCATTATAAATTGCAGTAATTCCCTTTTCAAAATCATCATTTTCAATACCGACTAAAATATTCATTTCACTAGAACCTTGATCAATCATTCTTATATTTACTTTGGCATCTGAAAGAGCTGTGAAGATTTTTGCAGCAGTTCCCATTTGTTTAGCCATTCCACGTCCAACAGTTGCAATCATAGCCAAGTTTGGATGAACTTCTATTGTATCTGGAGTACAAGTCCTTTTAATTTCGTCTATTACAGCATCCTTTTTATGTTTTAGCTGTGAATCTGAAATAACGAGACATACTGTATCAATTCCAGAAGGCATATTTTCAAAAGAAATATTGTGCTGTTCAAGAATTGATAATAGCTTTCTACAAAAACCAAGTTCTGAATTCATTGAAGCTTTAGCTATTGAGATTACTGTAAAATCTTTTTTGCCTGCAATACCAGTTACAGTAGTTGGGTTAGTTGAAATATCACAATCCTTAACTATAAAAGTACCTTCGTCCTGTGGACTATTTGTGTTCTTAATATTTATTGGAATTCCAATCTCTCTTACTGGGAATATAGCATCTTCATGAAGTACTGAAGCCCCCATATAAGATAATTCTCTCAGTTCTGAATAAGTTATTCTGCTTATTGGCTTCGGATTTTTAATTATTCTAGGATCTGCCATCAAAAAGCCAGATACATCTGTCCAGTTTTCATAAAGGTCAGCACTTACACTTGCAGCAACCAATGCGCCTGTTACGTCTGAGCCGCCCCTTGAAAATGTTATTATATTGCCATCACAATCTGCCCCATAAAATCCTGGAATTACAGCTTTAGATATTTTTGATAGTTTGGCATTAAGAGCAGAGTTTGTAGCCTCAGCATCTAGTGAACCATCTGTATCAAAAACCATAACATCTTTAGCATCGACAAATTCAAAATTTAAATAATTAGCAAGTATTAGTCCGTTTAGGTATTCGCCCCTGCTTGCAGCATAATCACTTGAAGCCCCTTCTTCAAGATCTTTTTTTACAATATCTAAATGTTTTTCGATATCAAAATCTAAGTTCAAATCTTTAACAATACCACAAT
The DNA here is from genome assembly GCF_000230835.1 of Clostridium sp. DL-VIII. Classification (NCBI taxonomy): domain Bacteria; kingdom Bacillati; phylum Bacillota; class Clostridia; order Eubacteriales; family Clostridiaceae; genus Clostridium; species Clostridium sp. DL-VIII. Next base: position 5,210,014 of record NZ_CM001240.1, on the reverse strand, counting down.
ATCTGTCTTTTATGTGATTGAAAACATCATCAAAAGCTATTCCCGTAGAAACATGGGCGTGGCAAAGGTATAAAAGGTCAGTTATCTTTGAATCTTTAGAATTTCTTTTACCAGGTGCTGAAGGAATTACATATTTTCTTTCATTATTAGAAAATATTATATCCTTAACCTTTTTGAATTGATTAGCGTCTGCTAGTGAGCTTCCACCAAATTTTGTTACAATTGTGTTCATAATCATAGCCCCCATATTTTTATGTTTTTTTATAAATTTACACATAAGATTGTAGCAATTTATCTAAAAATGTTCAAGTTAATTATTGAGAATACTTTAGGAACATGAAAATATACTGGCAAACGGACCTACTATTTATTTGATTGTGCCTTAATTCAAATACTAATACTTAATAATGTATAATTGTAAGCAAAAAAATGCATAATAAATATTGGATGGAACTAATAATAAAAAAAGAATATAGAATGCCTTTAAAATATGTGAAAAAAAATTAACATTATTCATGAAGTGATTTTACAGTTTGATTGACATGGTTAAATTTGATTTGTATAATGAAGATATAAATTTAGATAACTTTTGACAACGGAGTCATGGAATGAATAATTCGCAGTGATTTCGTTTATTTTTTTGCTATAAAATATTTTGCCTTATATGCAGAAAAGTTGTAACTTAAAGATTTCCAATTTATAATCATTTTATTTAAATAATAAAGAAAATGATATTTATTTCTTTATTATTTAAAGTTTTTGATATAAAAATATTTATTTTTTTAAAAAATCACTTGATTTGAAGTAAATATTATTATATAATTTCATTATTAAAAGAATTGAGCAAAGGCGTTCAATAGATGGTATATATCTCTATTGTGCGCTTTTTTTTAAGAAAAGGGGGGAGTGTAAATGGCAAAATACACAAAGGAAGATGTCATTAACTTAGTAAGAGAAAATGGAGTGAAATTCATAAGGCTTCAATTTACTGATATTTTCGGCACATTAAAAAATGTAGCAATTACTGATAAGCAATTAGAAAAGGCACTAAATAATGAGTGCATGTTTGATGGATCATCTATTGATGGTTTTGTTAGAATTGAAGAATCAGATATGAATCTAAGACCTAACTTAGACAGCTTTGTAATTTTTCCATGGAGACCACAACAAGGTAAGGTTGCAAGATTAATTTGTGACATCTACAGACCAGATGGAACACCATTTGAAGGAGATCCAAGATATATCTTAAAGAAAGCTGTAGCAGAAGCAGCTGAGCTTGGATATTCAATGAATGTTGGACCAGAATGTGAATTTTTCTTGTTTGAAACAGATGAAAATGGAAATGCAACAACTAACACTCAAGATAAAGGCGGATATTTTGATCTAGCACCTACTGATCTAGGAGAAAATGCTAGGCGTGATATGACTTTAGCTTTAGAAGAAATGGGATTTGAAATTGAAGCTTCTCATCATGAAGTTGCTGAAGGTCAAAATGAAATTGACTTTAAGTATGGAGATGCTTTAACTACAGCTGATAACATTATGACTTTTAAGTTAGTTGTTAAATCTATTGCTCAAAGACATGGACTACATGCATCATTTATGCCTAAACCAATCTTTGGAATCAATGGTTCAGGAATGCACGTTAATATGTCATTATTCAAAGATGGAAAGAATGCTTTCGTTGATGAAAATGATAAAAATGGATTAAGTAAAGTGGCCTATCAATTTATTGCTGGTTTATTAAAGAATGTTAAGGGGCTTGCAGCAGTAACTAATCCACTAGTTAATTCATATAAGAGATTGGTACCAGGATATGAAGCACCAGTTTACTTAGCTTGGTCTTGCAAAAACAGAACTGCATTAATAAGAGTGCCAGCTGCAAGAGGCGCTGGAACAAGGGTAGAGCTTAGATGTCCAGATCCAAGTTCTAATCCATACTTAGTATTAGCGGTACTTCTACAAGCTGGTTTAGATGGAATTAAGAATAATTTAACACCACCAGATGAAATAGAAGCAAACATTTTCGCTATGACTGATGATGAAAGAAAAGCTAATGGAATTGATAATCTACCAAACAATTTATATGAAGCAGTTAAGTTTATGGAAGAAAGTGAATTAGCTAAGACAGCTTTAGGAGAACATATTTACGCTAACTATATTTCTGGAAAAGCTGCTGAATGGGATGATTACAGAACCAAAGTGCATGATTGGGAAATAGAGAACTATCTTAATAAATATTAATCTAGTGATATTGAGTTACTAATTTAAGGTGGGGATTGCGATGGCTCAAAATGGAAAACTTATTATAGCGCTAAGCAATATTGAGACTGCAAAGAAATTAAAGAGTTTACTAATACAAGAAGGCTATGAAATACTAGCGTTGTGTACCTCAGGAAATGAATTAATTAGATTAGTTATGCAATATTCCCCAGACCTAGTCTTAGTTGGATATAAATTTAAAGATATGAGTTTACTAGATGTTTATGAAAATTTAGTGGATTATACTAGCTTTTTAGCTATTGTAAATGAACCATATAAATCATTTATAGAGGAAGATACCGATATATATTGTATTGGCACTAAAATTTCTAATGTACTACTGACTAATGCTATTGATCTAATATTTCAAAGCAAAAAGAGAATTAAGAAGCTAAGAGCACAAGTAGAAAAATTAGAGCATACTTTAGAAGACAGAAAGCTTATAGAAAAGGCTAAAGGTCATCTTATGGCAACGTCGGGACTTACAGAAAATGAAGCATTTAGATATATGCAGAAGATAAGTATGGATTCTGGGAAAAGGATGAAAGATATTGCTAGTTTAATATTGAGTGAAGCAGAATAATTTGTAAATTACTGTAAAGATGCGGGTAACTATATCGTAAAAGGATATTTTTACTCGTTGTTTTACTATAAATGAGTATTTGGAACATATTTTAAGTAAAACCAATTATATGCACCTATTTGATTTAAAACAAAGGAATAATGTGCAAATAAATATATTATTACAGGGGGAATTGAAATGGAAAATAATAATCCAAATGCACAAGGGCTATATAATCCATGTTTTGAACATGATGCTTGTGGAATTGGGACAATAGTTAACATTGATGGTGAAAAATCTCATGATATACTATCAGACTGCCTAACTATACTTGAAAAATTAGAACATAGAGGTGGGACAGGCGCTGATGAGCATACAGGAGATGGAGCAGGAGTATTATTCAACATACCTCACAAATTCTTTGAAGAAGAATTGAAAGCAAAGGGGTTAACTCTTGGTAATGAAGGCGACTATGCAGTTGCAATGGTATTTTTACCACAGGAAGAGAAGGCAAGAAAAGAAGCTATGAGCCTTTTTGAAGATATATGTAAAGATGAGAATTTTGAACTGATTGGGTGGAGAGAAGTTCAAACAAATTCTTCAATACTTGGAAAAGCATCTTTAGAAGCTATGCCTGCAATAATGCAAGCTTTTGTAAAGAGACCTAATGGCATAAAACCAGGAAAAGATTTTGAAAGAAATTTATATATTGTTAGAAGAAATATAGAGAAGAGAGCAGGATGGATAAGTAAATTCTTAAATGAGACTTTTTATATTGCATCTTTCTCATCAAAAACAATTGTGTATAAAGGAATGCTTTTATCTACACAACTTAGAGAATTCTATAAGGATTTAGACGATGAAAGAGTTGAAACCTCTTTAGCATTAGTACATTCAAGATATAGTACTAATACATTCCCAAGCTGGGAAAGAGCGCATCCAAACAGATTTATGATTCATAATGGTGAAATAAATACACTCCGTGGAAATGTAAATAAGGTTTATTCTAGAGAAACAAATGTAAAATCTAGAGCGCTTGGAAAAGATTTAAACAGAGTATTACCTATTATAAATAAAGAAGGATCAGACTCTGCGATCTTTGACAATAACTTAGAATTCTTATATATGAATGGTATGGATTTAACTAGAGCAGTTATGATGGCAATTCCAGAACCATGGTATAAGAGTAAGACTATGAGTAAAGAAAAGAAAGCTTTTTATGAATATAACGCTACACTAATGGAACCATGGGATGGTCCAGCAGCTATCGTATTTACAGATGGTGAAAAAGTTGGTGCAGTTTTAGATAGAAATGGTCTAAGACCGTCAAGATATTATATTACTAAAGATAGAAGATTAATTCTTTCTTCAGAAGTTGGCGCTTTAGATGTGCCTCCTGAAATTGTAGAAAAGAAAGATAGATTAAAACCAGGTAGAATGCTTCTTGTAGATACAGTTAAGAAAGAAGTTATAGATGATGAACAATTAAAGCAGGAATATGCAGCTGAGCATCCATATGGAGAATGGTTAAAGGAAAATTTAGTTACATTAGACAAAATAAAAGATAGCAAAAAGCTTAGAATTGAGTATGACAGGGAAACTAGAAAGAGATTAGAAAAGACATTTGGATATACATACGAGGAAGTTAAGACAACTATGCTTCCAATGGCTGAAAGCGGAGCAGAACCACTTGCAGCAATGGGGGTAGATGTTCCACTTGCAGTATTATCTAAAGAATCTCAACCACTATTTAACTATTTTAAGCAATTATTTGCACAAGTAACTAATCCGCCTATAGATGCAATTAGAGAAGAAATAATAACAGCTTCTAATGTTTATTTAGGACCAGAAGGAAATATATTAGAAGACAAGCCTTCCAATTGTGAAATGTTAAAGCTTGATTCACCAATATTAAATGATGAAGAATTAGCTAAAATAAAAACACTTAATGACGGAAATTTAAAAGCAAAAGTTATAGATATCGTATTTGATAAAGGTAGTTCTTTAGAAAATGCCTTAGATGAAATGTTTGAAAAAGCGCAGGATGCATATGAAAAAGGATATACTGTATTAGTATTATCTGATAGAAATGTATGCGAAGCTAAAGTGCCTATTCCATCATTGCTTGCAGTGTCGGCACTTCATCAATATATGGTTAAAAAAGGGACAAGAACATCTGTTGGAATAGTATTAGAAAGTGGAGAACCAAGAGAAATTCATCATTTTGCTACATTGATTGGATTTGGTGCATCTGCTGTAAATCCATATATGGCTTATGAATCTTTAAGAGGACTAATTGAAGAAAAATTACTTGATGTAGAATATGATAAGGCTGTTTATAATTACAACAAAGCTGTACTTAAAGGAATAATTAAGATTCTTTCTAAAATGGGTATTTCTACAATACAATCTTATCAAGGAGCTCAAATATTTGAAGCTATAGGTATTGGAAAAGAAGTTATTGATAAATACTTCACTAATACTATAAGCAGAATTGATGGAATTGGACTAAAAGAAATACAAAAAGAAGCAGAAATAAATCATGAAAAAGGCTTTAGAGAGAAGACTTATGCAGCTGACTTTTCATTAGATTCACCTGGATATGAAAAATTAAGATCTGGTGAAGGAAATCAAGAGAAGCATTTATATAACCCATTAACTATTCATAAGCTTCAAGAAGCAACAAGAACAGGAAATTATGAATTATTTAAGGAATGTACTTCATTAATAGATGATGAAAAAGCTGAAATAACCTTAAGAGGATTATTAGATTTCAATTATAATTCTAATGAAATTCCTCTAGATGAAGTTGAACCAGTATCAGAAATAGTTAAGAGATTTAAAACAGGAGCTATGTCTTATGGATCAATTTCTAAGGAAGCTCATGAAGCTCTAGCTATTGCAATGAACAGAATTGGCGGAAAGTCTAATACTGGTGAAGGTGGAGAAGATAAAGACAGATGGACAGTAGATAAAAACGGAGATTCAAGAAGATCTTCAATAAAACAAGTTGCATCTGGTAGATTTGGAGTAACTTCAGAATACTTAGTAAATGCTGATGAACTTCAAATAAAACTTGCACAAGGAGCAAAACCAGGGGAAGGTGGACAATTACCTGGAACTAAGGTATATCCATGGATTGCTAAGACTAGACATTCAACTACAGGAGTTGGGCTTATATCACCACCACCACATCATGATATATATTCAATAGAAGATTTAGCACAATTAATTTATGACTTAAAGAATGCAAACACTGGTGCTAGAGTATCTGTTAAACTAGTTTCTGAATGTGGAGTTGGAACTGTTGCTGCTGGAGTTGCTAAAGGTGGAGCAGAAGTAATATTAATTTCAGGATATGATGGAGGAACTGGTGCATCACCAAAGAACTCAATTAAAAATGCAGGTCTTCCTTGGGAGCTTGGACTAGCTGAAGCTCATCAAACTTTATTACTTAATGATTTAAGAGAAAGAGTTAGAGTTGAAGTTGATGGTAAATTAATGAGTGGAAGAGATGTTGCTATTGCAGCACTTCTTGGAGCAGAAGAATTTGGATTTGCAACTGCACCTCTTGTAGCACTTGGCTGTGTTATGATGAGAGTTTGTAATTTAGATACATGCCCAGTTGGTGTGGCAACTCAAAATGAAGAGCTTAGAAAGAGATTTAAAGGAAAACCAGAATATGTTGTTAACTTTATGTACTTTATAGCTGAAGAACTTAGAGAAATCATGGCTAAGCTTGGATTTAGAAAACTCGATGAAATGATTGGTAGAGTAGATAAGCTTAAGCAAAAAGAGAGTGCTCACGGCTGGAAAGCTAAGAGTATTGATTTAAGCTCTATACTTTATACTCCAGATAAGTATAAAGGTAAAGTTGTTAAATTTGATCAAACTAAGAAGTATGATTTTAAGTTACATAAAGTAATGGACGAAAAATTATTCTTAGATAAATGTAAGGAAGCTATAACTGAAGGTAAAAAGACAGACTTAGAAGTTGATATAACTAATACTGATAGAACTCTTGGAACTATTTTAGGTTCTGAGGTAACTAAAGTACATGGTACAGAAGGATTACCAGAAGATACTATTACTATTAAGTGTAATGGTGCAGCAGGTCAAAGTTTTGGTTCATTCATTCCAAAGGGATTAACTTTTGAAATTGAAGGAGATGCTAATGACTACTTTGGTAAGGGATTATCAGGTGGTAAACTTATTGTATATCCTCCAAAGAAATCGACTTTTGTAGCTGAAGATAACATCTTAATAGGAAATGTTGCTTTATATGGTGCGACTTCAGGAAAAGTATTTATAAATGGTATTGCAGGTGAAAGATTCTGTGTAAGAAATTCAGGTGCAACAGCAGTTGTTGAAGGTGTTGGAGCTCATGGATTAGAATACATGACTGGTGGAAAAGTTGTTGTTTTAGGTAAAACAGGTATTAACTTTGCAGCAGGTATGAGTGGTGGAGTTGCTTATATATATGAAGAAGATCCAAACTTTAGAATTAACTTAAATGAAGAAATGATTTTATTAGAAGAGTTAGATATAGACGATGAAGAAGAATTAAAGAGCTTAATTGAAGAACATGTGAAAGTTACAGGCTCTCCTAAAGGAAATAAGATATTATATAACTTTGAAACAGAAAAATCTAAATTCCACAAGATAATTCCAAAGGATTATAAGAGAGTTTTAGAAACTGTTGAGAAGTACAAAAATCTTGGATGTGATGAGGATGAAGCATTAATAAAAACATTCCAAGAAATTAAAGGAAATTAGGAGGGATAGACGAATGGGTAAACCAACTGGATTTTTAGAGTATGATAGAGAAGTAGGCAAAAACAGAGAACCAAAGGAAAGATTACAAGATTATAACGAATTTCATACAAGACTTCCTTTAGATAAACAATGTATCCAAGGTGCTAGATGTATGGATTGTGGCGTTCCGTTTTGTCAATCAGGAGTATTATTTTCAGGCATGGTATCAGGATGTCCACTTCACAACCTAATTCCTGAATGGAATGACCTAGTATATAAGGGAAAATGGGATTTAGCTTACGAAAGATTAAATAAGACTAATCCATTTCCTGAATTTACAGGAAGAGTATGTCCAGCACCATGTGAAGCTGGATGTACAGCAGGATTAAATGGTCCTTCAGTTACTATAAAAGAAAATGAAAGAGCTATAATTGATACAGCTTTTGATAATGGAATAGTTAAGGCAAATTCACCTTTAAAGAGAACAGGGAAGAAGGTTGCTGTAATAGGTTCAGGTCCAGCAGGGCTTGCAGCAGCAAATACATTAAATAAATGTGGTCATAAGGTTACTGTATTTGAAAGAAGTGACAGGCCAGGTGGATTATTAATGTATGGAATTCCTAACATGAAGCTTGATAAGGAAGTTATTTTAAGAAGAATAAATCTTATGGCAGAAGAAGGTGTTAGATTTGTAACTAATGCAAATGTAGGTGAAAACTATAATGCTAAGGAAATCTTAGATGAATATGATGCTGTAGTTCTTGCTACAGGAGCATCACAGCCTAGAGATCTTGTAGCAGAAGGAAGAAATGACGTTAAAGGCATTCATTTTGCTGTAGATTTCTTAAAAGCTAATACTAAGAGCCTTTTAGATTCAAAGCATGCAGATAATAATTATATATCTGCAGAAGGTAAGAATGTAATTGTAATTGGTGGTGGAGATACAGGTACAGACTGCGTTGGAACTTCACTTAGACATGGATGTAAGTCATTAGTTCAATTTGAAATAATGGGTGAGCCTTCTAAGGAAAGAGCTGCAAATAATCCATGGCCAGAATGGCCTAAGATTCTTAAGGTCGATTATGGACAAGAAGAATTTATAGATTTGTATGGCAGAGATCCTAGAGAATATCTAACAACAGTTACGGCTATCCATGCTGATAAAGATGGAAATCTTGAAAGTGTTGATACTGTAAAAGTAGAATGGAAAAAAGACGAAAATGGAAGATTTGGACCAGTGCCAGTTAAAGGATCAGAGAAGACTTACCAGGCAGAACTAGTATTACTTGCAATGGGATTCACAGGTTCACAAAGTTATATTAAGGAAGCATTTGGAGTTGAATCAGATGCAAGAACTAATATAAAAGCATCAAATGAAGACTTTGAAACTAATATTCCTAAAGTGTTTGCAACAGGTGATGCAAGACGTGGACAATCATTAGTTGTAACAGCAATAAGTGAAGGAATACAAGCAGGAATAGCTGTTAATGAATTCTTAAGAAAATAGAATTAGGCACATGAAAATAATAAGAGTAATCCCCCTAGAAATTCTAGGGGGATTTTATTGTGCAGGAAATTATAGGATTTTTTCAGTCAAGAAAGACCATGAATAAGGAAGTAAAAATATTTTAATTGTTAATTATAAAGTAGATTATATGTTTCTATATTATGGAAAGGTATCATAATATATTATAAGTATATAAAAGATGTATATGTAAAGAGGAATATCTTAAAGAAAAGAATGGAGGAAAGTAATGAAAATTCTAAAGTGCAATAATAAGTTAATAAAATCTTTATTAAAAATAGGAGGTCTTTTTTTAGCTTTCTATATAACGCTAAACATACTGTCTGATATTTTTTTTATGATCTATAAAGCAGTTATTTTAGCTGTAAATCCAGAATTTGCAGTTAATAATGCTCTGTATGCAAATTATTTGAATAAACAGCTTTCAAGTATTAGCAGTTTTCCATCTGTGTGTTTAATATTAATTCAATGTATTTGTATGATATTTTATGTTATTCTATTTTGGGGAATATTTGAAAGGAAGAGTATCAAAGATATAGGTCTTACTAAGACAAAAGGCAGTTTGAGTGATTTATGCTTTGGAGTAATTATAGGTGCAATGTCATTTATAATAGTTGCTCTTGTACTTATATGTACTAAGTCAGTAAAATTACAAAGTGGCTTGAGTAAGACAAGTATTTTATACCCATTAATTATACAACTAATTATTTTTATTTTTGTTGGAATAAGTGAAGAACTTTTTTCTAGAGGATATTGTATGAATATTTTAAAAGAAGGCCGAAAGTCTTGGTTTATTCCGATTATAGTTTCATCTGTGATTTTTTCGTTGTTACATTCAATGAATCAAGGTATAAGTCTCTTAGCGTATATTAATTTGTTCTTATTTGCAGTTTTTATGGCAGGAATATATATTAAGACTAAAAACTTATGGATGTGTATAGGCTATCATACAGCGTGGAACTATTTTCAAGGTCCTATTTTCGGATTTTCAGTAAGTGGTGCTGAGACAGATTCTTTATACAATATAAGAGTGATAAGTTCTAATATAATTAATGGAGGGAGTTTTGGGCCGGAAGGTGGATTAGTAGTTACAATGGTGCTTGTAATTAGTATATTTATAACCTATAAGTTTTCATCTCATAGGTAAGAGATAATTTTATTTTATACATTGTAAATTATACAGTCTTAAGGTATAATTGTAACCGATTAAGAAAGTTTTTTTATTCTTTAGGAATTTATAATAAAGTCAAAGCTGTGGATAACTTATTCAAAAGGTCAATTAAGTAGGTTCGGTGTGTCAAAAAGAATAAAAAATAAATTAGTTTTGCCTATAATGTTTTTTACGCATAGTATTCTACTTTGATAAGAGAAAATCACTACATATGTGATAAAAATTAAGTAATACAGAGGTTTAAGTATGATGAATGGAAATATAAAAAGATATATATATATTGGCGTCAGCGTTTTCATAGTATTTTTTGTGTTATCAATAATATTAAAAATGCTTCCATGGCTTTTATTAGTTGGAATTATAGGATATATAGTTATGAAAATTGTTGGATTTGTAAAGAAAAAGAGTAAAAATAATAAAGTAAAGAATAATAAAGATAATAACGATAATTACCAGAGTTATGAACAATCAACTGATGACTACACTAATGGAGAAGTTATAGACGTTGAATTTGAAGATGTAGGAAATAAGGCACAATCAAAAAAATAACAAGTCTATCTGCCAGATTTGGAGTTGTTATTTCTTTTCATGTGCCTAAGAAAACTGATATTTTATTAATTAATATTTTCTGATTAAAAATATACAATAAAGGTAAATAATGAATAATTGTGGAAAATGTGCAATTTATGTTTATAATAATAAAATATTAGTCGAAATAAAATTTCAGTATTGAACAACCCTTAACAATATAGTATAATTAACATATGATATATTTAAAGCTATGTTAGCTTTTATGTATTGATGAAAAAAACTTGGTTTAGTATTAATTGAATAAAATTTTAGCAATGGAGCTAGAGAATATTGTTTTAATAATATATCTTTGGCTTTTTATTTTTTTATATGCATTTTATTCCAAATTTTCATATGAAAGGAAAATAACTGCTGTTTTATTCTATATTTCTTGTTGACAATATAATATTTATATTCTAAAATTTTTATAAAATTATTAATTTAAAAATGTGCAAAAAGCAATTTAAACAATAAATTGTATATCTGAAAGGGGATCTTATTAATGAACAAAATTAATGAAATTTTTGCTTCAAATGTATTCAGCGATGCTGTAATGAAAGAACGTCTTCCAAAGGCTACTTATAAAGCTTTAAAAAAGACAATTGAAAAAGGAACTTCTCTTGATCCAGAAGTTGCAGATGTTGTTGCTGCTGCAATGAGAGATTGGGCTGTTGAAAAAGGGGCGACTCATTTTACTCACTGGTTCCAACCAATGACTGGAATCACTGCTGAAAAACATGATTCTTTCATAAGTCCAACTGCTGATGGAAAAGTTATATTAGAATTCTCAGGTAAGGAATTAATTAAAGGTGAACCTGATGCATCATCATTCCCTTCTGGAGGACTCCGAGCTACTTTTGAAGCTAGAGGATATACTGCATGGGATTGTACTTCACCAGCATTTATCAAGGATGGTTCATTATGTATACCTACTGCATTCTGTTCTTATAATGGAGAAGCTTTAGATAAGAAAACTCCATTATTACGTTCAATGGAAGCTTTAGATAAACAAGCCCTACGTGTTTTAAGAGTACTAGGTAATACTACTACTCAAAAAGTTATTACAACAGTAGGTCCGGAGCAAGAATATTTCTTAATTGATAAGAAAATGTATGATGCTCGTAAAGACCTTATATTAACAGGAAGAACATTATTCGGAGCAAAACCTTCAAAAGGACAAGAACTTGAAGATCATTACTTCGGAACAATAAAAGAAAGAGTTTCTGATTTCATGAAAGAAGTAGATGAAGAACTTTGGAAGCTTGGAATATTAGCTAAAACTAAGCATAATGAAGTTGCACCTGCTCAACATGAATTAGCTCCTATATTTAGTACAACTAATATATCAACTGATCATAACCAATTGACAATGGAAGTAATGAAGAAAGTTGCAGAAAAACATGGCTTATATTGCTTACTTCATGAAAAACCATTTGCTGGGGTAAATGGATCAGGAAAGCACAATAACTGGTCAATGGGAACTAATGATGGAATGAATCTTCTTGAACCAGGTAAATCTCCACATGATAATAAACAATTCCTTTTATTCCTTTGTGCTGTAATAAAAGCTGTTGATGAGTATCCAGATTTATTAAGAGTATCAGCTGCTAATGCTGGAAATGATCATAGATTAGGTGCAAACGAAGCTCCACCAGCTATAATCTCTATATTCTTAGGAGATCAATTAGAAGATGTATTAGAACAAATTGAAAAGGGTCCTGCTACAAGTTCTAAATCTGCAAGTGAGTTAACTATTGGAGTAAATACATTACCTCCACTTCCTAAGGATGCAACTGATAGAAACAGAACTTCTCCATTTGCATTTACTGGAAACAAGTTTGAATTTAGAATGGTTCCATCATCAGCATCAATTGCTGGATGTAACTTCGTTTTAAATACAATAGTTGCTGAAACTTTATCTGAAATTGCAGATAAATTAGAAAGTGCTACTGATTTAGATGCAGAAATCCAAACAATCTTAACTGATATTGTTAAGAACCATAAGAAAGTAATCTTTAATGGTAATGGATATTCAGATGAATGGGTTGCTGAAGCTGAAAGAAGAGGACTTCCAAACATAAAGTCTACAGTAGAATCAGCTAAAGCTATGATTTCTGAAAAGAATCAAGCAGTACTTGAAAAACATGGAGTATTAACTAAAGTAGAAGCAACATCTCGTTATGAAATTACTCTTGAAAACTACAACAAGACTATAAATATAGAAGCGTTAACAACACTTGAAATGGCAAAACGTCAAATTATACCTGCTGTAATTAAGTTTGCTACAAGTCTTGCAACATCAATAAATACAATTAAGGCTACTGGAGTTAGTGCTGATATATCAGTTCAAACAGAATTATTAACTGAAGTTTCAACATTAACAGCTTCATTAAATAAAAATGTAGCTCTTCTTGAAAAATTAGTTGAAAAGGCTGATAATTTCGAAGGTGATATCTTCGATTTAGGAATGTTGTACAGATACGAAGTATTTGAGCAAATGAATACTTTAAGAGCAGATGCTGATAAGCTAGAAACTCTAGTAGATAAAGAATTCTGGCCACTTCCAACTTATAGCGATATGTTATTCAACGTTTAATTGACATATAGTAATATAAAATAAAAAATAGGGTACTTCAGAAATGAGGTACCCTATTTTTTTATATTACATAAGACTATAATAAAATCAAATTTGTGAGCAGTGTGCTCATTGCGGATATAACATATATCATATATAAAGTTATTATCTAACTAGAGTTTAATACCATAAAAAGAATAAAAATGTTGCTGCTTATTATTTTATTGCTATTAATATATATCAGAAAGCTTTATCAATAGAGGCTGTTAAATTCATAATAATTTTACCGATTTGCTCTCTTTGAGTTATAGGTAACATATGCCTTTCATTTGGAAATATAATAAGCTCAGAGCCTTTTATATGTCTATTAAGATATTCCGAATATTCTACAAGTGTTAATATTTCATCTTCTCCAGTAATTATAATAGTAGGGACATTTATATCTTTTAAACAATATTCAACATTCACCATTTCATCTATTAAAAAGTCTTCTATGATTGTTTCAGGGGGGCCGATATAGCTTATAGCTTCTATAGCTAAAGGGTCATTTGGATTACCAGTGCATTCAATTAAATAATTCATATCTATTATTCCAGCATGAATTTTTTCCATAAAAGTTTTATCAAGTTTATAAAAATTTGCTGTAGAACTAATAATTACACTTCCTTTTATATCTGGAAGTTTTTTTGATAAAACCGATAACGCAAGTGTTCCACCTAGGGAGTGTCCTATTAGGATTACATTTTTTAGATCTTTTACAAAGCTATATATAGAATTAATATAGTTATCTACAGTATAGCCAGTATCATCAGAACCGCCATGTCCAGGCAAGTCCAGTAAGTAACAATCATATTCGTTTGTTTGATCTGCAAGTGCACGTAAAAAACGTTTATCACAGCCAGAACCATGAATATAAACTAAATTTATATCACTTTTTTTGCTTCCATTTAATAATTCGAATTCTAAGTCATCTTTTTTAAAAATCATTTTAATGCCTCCTAAAAAATATAGTTATTTAAATTTATTCTATCATACATAAAATTACAATTACACCGCAATAAAACCTCGAGCCATAGGGAATTAACTTCCGTAAAAGCAAGAGTTAATCGGCTTGTTGAATGCTATTTACTATATTTCGTAATACATAATTAAAGAAATTTAACATAATTTAACATTGGCGTTACCATAATGGCTAATACACTTTACAATAGATTTGTATAATAAAATAACAAAAACACTATATATGCATTGCAATTTGCAATTAGCAATTTTTGAAGGAATCCTTATAAGAAAAGTGAGGGTCAAAATCTTTCATTTGGTCTCTCTACCTTTTTCTTTGAGCTTCAACTATAATTGGTCACAGACTACGAATAAAGGGCATCAATTGTACATTGTAAATTTCAACATATACATTATAAAAAATTGGAGGTAGAAAAATGAAGCATTACAATATTAAAATTAAGGATATAGCTGTCTATTATCCTTATAATGTGGTTGGAAATGAACATTTTATTGAACATTTTGAAGCTATTAATGTAGACGTAAATGGATTAATGACTCATCTAGGAAGAGAACAAAGATATCTAGCAGATGAAGAGGAAACCTCTCTTACAATGGCTTTTGAAGCTTGTAGCAAAGTTTTGCGCTATTCTAACGTTAGTGCGGAAAGTATTGATATGATAATATTATCTTCAGAAACACCCGAATACACTTCTCCAAGTAATGCCTTAAAATTAAATAATATGCTGGGAGCTAAAAATGCTCATATAGTTTATGACATAAATAATAATTGTATTGGTATGCTTACAGCGTTGGATCTAGCAAGTACATATGCTAAAATCAAAAAAAATATTAAAAATATTTTGGTAGTTGGAACTTTGTTGATAAGTTCAGTTGTAAATAAAAATGACCCAGTTACATATTCTAATTTTGGAGATTCAGCAGCGGCTGTATTATTAGAAGCTATTGAAGAAGATAAGGAAAGTGGTTTTATTGATTCGAATTTTTTTACAGATTCAAGTTATCATGATTCAATTGTTATGCCAGCGTGCGGCTATTCAAAAATCTATGACGATAAGATTAGTGAAGAAAGCAAAAGATGGAGCTGGAATCCATTTGATTTTAGTTTTTTAGCTGAAAAATGGAGTGAATTAATTTTAGAGTTAGTAAGCAAAAACGATCTTAAAGCAGCAGATATAGATCATTTTGTATTTTCCCAATTTTCAAAGCCTGATGCTATTAAAACTTTAGAAATATTAAATGTTGATAGTGAAAATTTTTCATATGTTGGCGATGAATTTGGATATACTGGAACTACCAGTCCAATTTTCGGTTTAAGAAATGCTATAAGATTAGGAAAAGTTAAAGAAGGAGCAAAGGTTATCCTTTGCTCTGTTGGTGCAGGGTATACAATGAGTTGTTTATTATACAAATTCTAATATCATATATAAAAAAAGACGATCTATATTATGCAAAACGGAGTGTGAAGGATGAATAGTAATAAAGTTATCAGTATAAAAAATATTATTGTTGTAATTTCATTAATAGGATCAATAGCAACAAGGATAATACTCAATTTTCTATTTAAAGTGCCAGCAGAGGCAAGTATTTCATTGGGGTTAGCAGGATTAATAACATTACCTATTTTGGGGATATTTATATGGAAGAAGGTTAATCCTAAAATTACTATGTGTGGTGCATGTGTGTCAATGATAATATATATAGTTATTATGATGACTACAAATCCTAATTTATCGAACTATTGTATCATTTTTTATGCAATGTTTGTAGCAGTTCTTTATGAAGATATTAGAGCAATAATGATTATGGGAGTAAGTGGTTTATTTTTAATTATATCTCTCTTTCTCAGATACAAAGATACAGTATTTAGTGGAATGGATACTATGCAGAATTTACCGTTTTTAGTCTTGTATATAGTATTAGGTGTAATAATGTTCTGTATTTTAGGATATTTAAGTAAAAGCACATATAATAAGTTAGAAAATTCAATGATTGAAAGCGAAGAAAATAAAAAGAAGAATGAAAGACTTTTAGAAAAAACAAAAATAAATTCAATTGAATTGAACAGCAATAATAATGACATAAAAGTCAGTATTGAAGCTACTAGTGAGGCGTCAAAGCAAATGCTTAAGGCGAGTGACCAGGTTGCTAGCAATGTTATGAATGAAGTCACTGGAGTTAATGAAATAAAAACACATATTAATCATGGTGTAAATGAAATTACTGAGATTAAGAAATCAAGTAAAGAAGTTACAGAATTATCAAATCTAACAAACGAGATAGTGACAAAAGGTGTAGGAAAAGTAGAAATGTTAAATGCTAAAGTGTCAAATATTAATGTTAATATAGAAAAAGTAGTTAAATCAATGGGATCTCTTTCAGAGATGAATGACGAGATAAGCAATATTTTGGTAACTTTAAATGGAATCACAGAACAAACAAATCTATTATCGTTAAATGCATCAATTGAAGCTGCAAGAGCAGGGGAAGCAGGTAAAGGGTTTGCAGTTGTAGCAGAAGAAGTAAAAACTTTAGCTAGCAGTTCACAAGAATTCACTAAACAGATAGATAATCTATTAGGACAATTTTCAGAAATAATTAAGACAGTTACAGTTGAAGTTGCAAATGAAAAAGAAGCAATACAAACCTGTGATAGTTTCTCTAAAGAGGTAAGTGAATTATTTATCACAATAAGAGAAAATTCAAATAATATTCTAGAAAAATCAACTGTTGTTGATAGCAAAACAAATGCTTCAGAGAGTTATTTAAATGAAACATTAAGTGAAATGAATAATTTAAGTGATGACGTAGAGAATGTAGCAGCATTCATGGAAGAAATCTTAGCGAGTATTAATGATTTGACAAGCAATATTCAAGAAATATCAAAAAGGTATAAAAATATTGACGTTATAACAAATGACATGAACCAAATTATAAGTGAATTATAGTATTATACAAGCTAAGATTTTCGGGGGATAATTTAGCTTGTAAGGTTAAAAAAATAATTTTTCATTTTTTACAATTTTGAGGTTAAAAGTACAATTGCCTTATATTGATGAGTATAGGTTTATAGGAATGAAATAGTTATAAAAACTTTGGTACTATTTGGTGTGGAAGCTGTGTTATTGATAAAAAACAGGCAATACTGTATAATTATTTTTATAAATATAAGCAATATAGGAGGCAATAAGTATGGATAAGATTAAAATGTCAAATCCAATCGTTGAAATGGATGGAGATGAAATGACAAGAATAGTTTGGGGTGCAATAAAAGAGGAATTATTAAATCCATTTATTGAATTAAATACAGAATATTATGATCTTGGGCTAGAGTATAGAAATGAAACTAATGATCAAGTTACTGTAGATGCAGCAGAAGCAATTAAGAAATATAAGGTAGGCGTAAAATGTGCAACTATTACACCTAATGCAGCAAGAGTTAAAGAATATAATTTAAAAGAAATGTGGAAAAGTCCTAATGGTACTATTAGAGCAATACTAGATGGAACTGTATTTAGAGTACCAATTGTGGTTGATTGCGTAAAGCCGTACGTTAGATCATGGAATAAACCAATTACAATAGCAAGACATGCTTATGGGGATATATATAAGGCCGTAGAAATGAAGGTTGAAGGTAAAGCTAAATGTGAGCTTGTAGTTACTTCTGAAAATGGTGAAGAAAAGAGAGCCTTAATACATAACTTTTCTGATGAAGGCGTTGTTATGGGAATGCATAATTTAAATAAATCAATAGAAAGCTTTGCAAGAAGCTGTTTTAATTTTGCATTAGATGTTAAACAGGATTTATGGTTTGCAAGTAAAGATACAATTTCAAAGACATATGATCACACTTTTAAGGATATATTTCAAGAATTATTTGAGAATGAGTATAAGGTAAAATTTGAAGAAGTAGGAATAAGTTATAAATATACATTAATAGATGCAGCTGTAGCTAATATAATGAAATGCAGCGGAGGAATAGTTTGGGCATGCAAGAATTATGATGGAGATGTAATGAGTGATATGCTTGCGGCTGCATTTGGATCAATTGCCATGATGTCTTCAGTATTAGTTTCACCAGAAGGAAATTATGAATATGAAGCTGCTCATGGAACAGTACAGGATCAATATTATAATCATTTGAAAGGTGAGGAGACTTCAACTAATTCTGTAGCAACGATATTTGCATGGACAGGTGCCTTAAGAAAACGAGGAGAGCTGGATGAAAACAGTGCGCTAATCAATTTTGCAGATAAATTGGAAAAGGCTTCAATTAAGACTATTGAAGATGGAAAGATGACTGGTGATTTAGCTGCACTTGCAGAACATGAAAGTATTCAAAAGTTAAATACCTTTGACTTCATTAAAGCTGTTAGAAAGACATTAGAAGAAATGCTTTAGTTACAATCAAATAAATAAAAAATAGATTTTATGATTGATAGAATATACATTAAGTTGAAAAAATTAATGTATATTCTATTTTTTGTTATCAAGTAAAATTATATTGCTTGTTAACAATTTTGAAATAAATAAGGAAAATAAAATTAATAGTTTAAAATAAAACGTTGTCATGTAATAAAAATGCATTTATTATAAAAATCAATGAAAATCATTTTCAATTGCCTAAAAACGTGATATTATAATTATAGAAAAAGGAATAAAAATCATTATCAATTGAAGGTGATTTTTATTAGTTCAATAAATATAATATATATTATCTTAATTTTATTTAATAAATAATTTTTACGGAATTATAAGAGATGATAAAATAAACTAAAATTTGAGGAGGGAAATCATATGCCATTAATATTAGCCACTAAAGGTAATGAAATGAATATTAAAAGAATTACTGGAAATGATGAGACAAAAAGATTCCTAAATAGCCTGGGTTTTGTTGTTGGAGAAACAATTAAAATTATATCTGAACTTGGAGGAAACCTTATAATAAATGTTAAAGAGAGCAGAGTTGCATTAGATAAAGGCATGGCGAGCAGAATAATAGTTTAGGAGGATTAGTTAAATGAGCACATTAAAGGAAATAAAATGTGGACAAACTGTTAAAGTTAAAAAGGTTGATGGCTTAGGAGCAGTCCGTAGACGTATTATGGATATGGGAGTTACAAGAGGTTGCGAAGTATATGTACGTAAGGTGGCTCCACTTGGAGATCCAATAGAAGTAACAATCAGAGGATATGAATTATCACTTAGAAAAGCAGATGCTGAAATGATAATAGTAGAGTGATTTACCTAAGTATAAAGTCAGAAAAAGAATGAAGTAAAATATTCTAAAGTAATATAGAAAAGTTAAGGAAATTCTGAAAGAATTTCACCATAAATCGTAAACTGAAGAAGTGGGGGAATAAAAATGTCAATAAAAATAGGTTTGGCAGGTAATCCGAACTGCGGAAAGACTACTATGTTTAATGAACTTACAGGTTCATCGCAATATGTTGGTAATTGGCCTGGAGTAACAGTTGAAAAAAAAGGTGGTAAATTAAGAGGATACAAAGAAGTTGAAATTGTTGATTTACCAGGAGTTTATTCATTATCTCCGTATACACTTGAAGAAGTGGTAACACGTAATTTTATGATAAATGATAAACCAGATGCAGTAATTAATATAGTTGATGCATCTAATATTGAGAGAAACTTATATTTAACAACGCAAATATTAGAACTCGGAATTCCAACAGTTGTAGCTCTTAATATGATGGACATAGTAGAAAAGAATGGAGATAAGATAGATATTAATAAGTTATCAAAATTTCTTGGGTGTCCAGTTGTCGAAACTTCAGCATTGAAGAAAGATGGGATTAAGGCAGCAGCTGAAAAAGCAATAGAAGTTGCAAAAGCAAAAAAGAAACCAGCATTTGTGTTAGATTATTCTGATGAATCTAGGAAGGCATTTGAAGAAATTGAAAGAATTATTATAAATAAGATTAAAATTGAAAACATAGAAAAGCACTGGCTTGCAATTAAACTTTTTGAGCGTGATGAAAATGTAATTGAAAGGTTAAATGTTTCAAAAAGCATTTTAGAAGAAGTAGAATCAATAATACAAAAATATGAAACTGAGTTAGATGATGATAGTGAAAGTATAGTAACAGGGGATAGATATGGATTCATAGGAAAAGTAGTTTCTGATGCTGTTAAAAAGAACAGTAAGGGAAAAGAAAACACATCGGATAAAATAGATAGAGTTGTTACTAATAGATTTTTAGGGCTTCCAATTTTTGTTATTATTATGTTTGCAGTATATTATATATCAGTTATGGTGGGAAGAAGTGGAACAGATTGGATAACTGATACATTATTTGGTGATATAATTCAAAATAATGTAACAAACTGGATGGTAAGTGCAAATGTTGCTGACTGGATGCAAGGCCTAGTGATAGATGGAATAATTAATGGTGTTGGAACAGTACTTAGTTTTATTCCACAAATAATACTTTTATTCTTGTTCTTATCAGTCCTTGAAGATTGTGGATATATGGCGCGTGTGGCATTTATAATGGATAGAATTTTCCGTAAGTTTGGTCTTTCAGGAAAAGCTTTCATTCCAATGTTAATTAGTTCAGGTTGTGGAGTTCCTGGTATAATGGCAACTCGTACAATGGAAAATGATAGAGATAGAAAAATGACAATAATGTTAACAACTTTTATTCCTTGTAACGCGAAACTACCTGTTATAGCATTAATTGCATCAGCATTTTTCAATGATGCACAGTGGGTTGCAGCATCAGCGTATTTCTTGGGTATGATAATGGTTATCATTGGCGGTATTATATTGAAGAAAACTAGATTATTTTCAGGAGATGCTTCACCATTTGTTATGGAGCTTCCTCAATATCATATACCAAGTGCAAAAAGTGTTTTTATGCATATGTGGGATAGAGCAACAGCATATGCAAAAAAAGCAGGAACAATCATTCTTGCTTCTTGTATAGCAATATGGTTTTTACAATCCTTTAATTGGTCTTTAGAAATGGTAGATGCAGATAACAGTATTTTAGCAAGCATCGGAAATGTGATAGCTCCTATTTTTGCGCCTCTTGGTTTTGGTAATTGGCAAGCTACAGTTTCAACTGTTACTGGACTTATAGCTAAAGAAAATTTAGTTGGAACTTTTGGAGTTTTATTTGGAATATCAGATGCATCGGAAGCAGATCCAGCGTTAGTTAATAATATTAGTATAATGTTTACAGCAGCAGGTGGATTTGCATTTATGGCATTTAATTTACTTTGCGCTCCTTGCTTTGCAGCAATTGGTGCAATAAGACGTGAAATGGGAAACTGGAAATGGACATTTATAACTCTAGCTTTCCAAACAGGAACTGCTTATCTGGTTGCACTTATTGTTAATCAGGTTGGAAGCTTTTTACTCGGAACTGGAAGCTTGATTGGAGCTATTATTTCAATAGCTATAGCTGTAGTAGTAGTTTTAATTCTAGTTTGGACAGGGAAAAGAGATTCAAAAGAAAAGTTAACCAGCAATGAATTGAGTTATATAAAATAGAAAGATGAATTGACTTGATATTATTTAATGATTATGTAATAGAATATAGATAAACAAGTTATATTTAAAGGAGGGGTATATATGATAGCAACAATTATATTAGCCGGTGTTATATTTGGTTTTGTGGCATATGTAATGGGAAAACAAATTAAAAAAGCTAAAAATGGAGAAAGTGGATGTGGCTGTGGTTGCTCAGGATGCTCTTCAGCAAGTGCATGCCATGGAATAAAGATTGAGAAAAAATAGGATTAAGATTATATATAACTAATTAAAATAAGCAATAAGTTGTATTCAGATTTCTAAGAAATCCAGATGGCACATTCTAAAATTAAAAGTTGTGATTCTAGAATAATGAAGCTATCAGATTGTAGTAAGAAATCATATACAGCAGTTGCTTATTTTTTCTGTATATATGCACAAATGATATTTTTACTAAAACATCTGGGGGTGAAATTAATGATTGATGAACTAAATATTAGATTGAATAATACTGCAAAAAGAAAATTAATAAGTAAGATACTAATCTTGATAATTTTATTAATTTGTATTTTGATTTTAATTAATTATATGTATTATTATGGAGATTTAGTGATAGATATAGATGTTACTTTTTTGTTAATATTTAGTATTTTTGTTGCGATTTCAGGATTAAAGAAGACAAGAGAGTTAAAAATGTTAAATAAAACTATTATGGGAATGAAAAGTGGAAATTTTACAGAGATAGATAAAAAATATTTAAAAGATAGATCAGGGACTGGAGAAATAGGCGGACTGCTAAATACTATGATAATTAGATTTAGTAAAATGTCAGAGGAGGTTAAGAGAAATTCTGAAGATATAGATGCTCAGTCTATTGGGCTGACATATATTTCAGAAGATATTTTAGATTTAACTAATTCTATATCTAAATCCACCGATATAGTTACTGATGCTAGTAAAAATCAAAGCAAAAATGTATCTAATATTGTGGGACAATTATTGCAATTTGGAGAATATATAAAAGAAGTAAATAACAATGCTATAAATATAGATGAATTAGCAAATGAAATTGGTGGAAAATCCAGAAACACAAATGAAGATTTAAAAGAGGTATCTTTAATAATTGGAAATCTTAATAATAATTTTAGTAGTTTCGCTGAAGCTTTGCATGTGATGACAGAGGATATAAAAAACATAAATGAAATGACCGAATTAATAAAAAACATTTCTGAGCAAACTAATCTTTTAGCTTTAAATGCTGCAATTGAAGCTGCTAGAGCAGGAGAAGCTGGTCAGGGATTTAGTGTAGTTGCAAGTGAAATAAGAAAGCTTGCAGAGATGAGCCAAGCTTCTTCAAATAAAATACATAGTATAGTAAGCAACATATCAAAAAATATTTACATAATAAATAAAGGAACATCAGTAATAGATAATGATATAATTGAACAAAACAATGCGGTTAATAAAACCATAAATGTGTTTAATGAAATTTCAGAAGTAATTAATGTCATAATACCTAAAGTACGAGAAATAGTAGAGGCATTTAACAATGTAAATAATGAAAAGGAAACTATATTAACAGGAATTAAAGAAATAGAATCAATGTCTCAAGAAATAGTACTAACTACAGAGGAAATTTCTGATAAGGCTAAGGAGTTGAATTCTATGGGAGATGAAGTAACAGGTGCAGCTGATAATTTAAAAAAGTCTATAAACAGTATGGAATTTGAAACGTTAGTGTAGAAAAATATTATTGATAATAAAAAGAAGATAATAGCTAAAGAAACAAGCTAATTGCTATTCAAATCAGCTATTGCTTTGATGTGGTCGTAATAGTAAAAGCCAAATACTCGGGACTATAGATAATCTTGTGTTAATAGCAAATTTATTATTTAAATATTACTGGAAATATTACTTTCCAGTAATATTTTTTTATACATAAAAGTATAGAATTTTTTTAGATAAGAAAACTCATTAAATCAGGAATTAAAAAAGTTCAATATGTAAGTTATCAATTAATTTTATGAAAATAATTAGAAATATTTTAGAAAATGAGGTAAAATAATTAATATTATTAGTAAATTACAAAGTATACAATCACATTGTTTGAAAAGAATATAAAATTGAAATTTAAGGAGTGGAGTTATATTAATATAAATTTTTTAGGTGGAGCATTAGAAGTTGGAGGCAGTTCTATTTTAGTTAAAATTAATAATAAAAATATTCTACTGGATGCAGGAATAAGACAAAGTGCAAGTAAAGATAGTGTCCCTAATTTTAGAGCCATACAAAATTATGGCGGTTTAGATGCAATAATTATAAGCCATGCACATTTAGATCATATTGGATGTCTTCCTATCATAAGCAAAGAATATCCAGAAGCTAAAATATATATGAATAATATGACTAAAGATCTGGTAAGAGTTTTATTATATGACAGTTTAAAAATTATGAATAATAGAGATGCTGAAATCCCTTTATATGCAGAAGGTGATGTAGTAAGTACTTTAAACAGGATTTTTACAATAAATTACGAAGTGAAATTTCCTATATTTGAAGATATTCATATAACCTTCTATAATGCAGGTCATATAGCAGGGGCAAGTTGTGTTTATATTCAAAGTAAGGAAGGCGCTTTATTTTATTCGGGTGATTTTTCAGTGTTTTCTCAGAGAACCGTTGAAGGTACAAAGCTGCCCAGATTACGACCAGATGTGGCTATTTTAGAATCTACTTACGGAGATAAACTTCATTCTAATCGTGAAATTGAGGAGAAGGCTTTAATTGATATAGTAAATGAATGTTCAGAAAACAATGGAAAAATGATAATTCCAGCGTTTGCTTTAGGAAGAGCCCAGGAGGTTATATTAATATTAAAGGGTGCCATAAATAAAGGAAGCTTAAAAAAAATTAAAATATATGTAGACGGAATGGTACGGGACGTAAACAGGGTTTATAAAAATAATCCTCTATATCTTAGAAATTCTCTTGGGAAAAAAGTTTTACGTGGAGTGGAACCTTTTTATGATGAAAATATAATTGAAGTTAAACAGACAGATAATAGACAGGATATATTAGAGCAAAAAGAACCTGTAGTCATCATATCAAGTTCAGGAATGCTTACTGGTGGACCAAGTACTTTTTATGCTGAGAAAATAGCACCAATGGAAAATGGATATATTGTAATAACAGGATATCAAGATGAAGAATCACCAGGAAGAAAAGTTTTAGAACTTATGGAAACCGATGAAGAAAGTGATAGATATTTAAATATAAATGGACTTAATATTCCAGTTAAGTGCAAGGTTAAAAAAATAGGGTTATCTGCTCATTCGGATAAAAATGAAATAAAGGGAGTTATAGAAAGAATATCTGCGAGAAATATAATTTTAGTTCATGGAAATGAAGAGGTGGTAAGGAGTCTAGGAAAGGAAATCTCAAACGAGTTCATAGGAAGAACATTTACACCTGGATGTGGAGAAGAAATAAATATAGATATTAGAAATCCTAGAAAACAATTAGAGAAAAGTTTTTTACACATTTTTAAAAGAAAAGATAAGTTATGTGAAGAAAACGTTGGTGAGTTGTGGAAATTTATTCATGATAATTATGATAGCAGACTTTTTACTATCGAAGAACTGATATACTTATGGAGTGGTGAAAAGAGTTTTGGAATCAAAGAAAATTTAAGGATTGATAATTCATTCGAAGTTGAAAAAAATAATGAGTTTCAGAATTTTAAACAGATAATTATAAATAGCGTATATTTTGAAAATGATTTAAAAAGATTGTTTTTATTCAAAGCATGTACAGAGGATGAAGTAAAGAAAGCCTTAAAACCTAAAGAGCTTACTATGCAGGATTTGATAAATATTATAGAAGAAAAATTCAAAGGCTTTGAATATAAAAAAATCAGCATGTTAGAAGAAAAAAGAGAAATCATATTAAATTTTGATTTTCCACAAGGAGTTAAAGCTTCTATTAATGAAATTATGAAAGAATTTTATAATGAAACTAGCTGGAATATAAAATTAAATGAAAAAATTAATAATAATGCAGCTGATTTACTAATAAAGAAGTTGATTGATCCTAAAAAGATTAAAAAGATATCTTTCTATCCGGAAAAGTTTGTGGTTCAGGTATTTTTAAATGGAAAGTATATTGGAGATAACAAGGAAAGAGAAATATTTAAAGAAAAAACAGGATGGGATCTTTTTCTTGTTGATGAGGAAACTTCTTTAAACAGTAACATAGAAGCAGATAAGTTGTTTTTTGAGGTAAAAGATATTGAAGAAGTGGAACAAAATATAGCTTTAAGCATGATTGATAAAGCATTTGAAGGAGAAGAAATAAAACCTTATAAAAAAAGCATAAAAAATAATGGAAATAAAAAGTATATTGAACTTGTATTTATATCGCCTAAAATCGGACAGAAATTTGAAGAGAAATTAGGACACATTTCTAAGGAAACAGGCTGGAGTATTGCAATCTCTGATAAAGTAAATCAAAATGAATTATTTAATATTGCAAAACTCTTATGCGAAAAAAACAATATTATTCTAAAGAAAAATCCATCATATAATCCAGGAAAAATGACTGTCGTATTAAATGTTGTAAGCGGAGAAGAGGGATTTGAAAATGCTAAGTATGAGTTTGAAAAGACTACAGGCTGCCTGCTTTTAATGCAAAATTAAGAAGATGAAATTAATAATTGAGGCGTAAATAAAGTAAATAGAATTAGATCAGCTATATTTTATACAGCTGGTCTAATTTATTTATATGGGTCAGTTATTAATGTTTATAAAATAGCTTTATAGAAATTAGATTATTAATGCAGAGATTTATAATAAATATAAATAATAATTAATTATAGTAATTCATATTTATTATAAATAATAATTAATTATAGTCATTCTTATCATTTCATCATTAAAATTTGCGTAAGAATGAGGTTTTGAAGAATCAAATACTATTGAATCACCTGGGGTTAAAACATAATCTATATTATCTATATTTAGAGATAATTTTCCATTATAAACAACTATATATTCTTGGGTTTTTTCACCATGAGAGTTTGATTCATATTTACTATTACCATCTAATTCTACACTGAATAATTCGAAGTTCCTATCTGTAGTGCATTTAAAGTAACAATAAACTCTATAATTTTTATCAAGTGATTCAAATTCAATAGATTCTTCTTTTGTAATTAAAAGGTCAGTTTTTATTGGCTCATCAATAAGCGTTGTGTATGGAATTTTTAGCCCGCTTGCAATTTTCCATATGGTATTTATAGTTGGATTGGATTCACCACGTTCAATTTGCCCAAGCATTACTTTACTGACACCACATATTTCAGAAAGTTTGCCTAAGCTTAATTGTCTTTCACTTCTTAATCTTTTTAAATTTCCAGCAATGATATTATTTAAATTCATATTTTCACTCCTTGACAAGCATAATGTGCAAAAGTATTATATAAATTATAACGTACGATTTATATAATATATAGTACAATTTTAGCAATAAATAATCAAGGGGGCATTTTATGGAATTGGAGAAAGCACAAGATAATTATTTAAAAATGAAGAAGAAAAATAATACTTATTATTTTATTCAAGGGGTTAAGGACTGCATACCAACTCTTTTGGGATATCTAAGTATAGGAATTACTTGTGGTATTTTATCTAAATCTTGTGGATTAACACTATGGCAGGCAATGGGAATGAGTGCCTTTGTATATGGAGGCTCATCGCAATTTATAGCTTCAAGCATGATTTTATCCGTAGTATCAGTACCAAGTATAGTATCCACAATTTTTCTTGTTAATTTTAGGCATCTATTTTTAAGTGCATCAATTGCACCGTATTTTAAAAAAAATTCGATTTTAAAGAATCTTTTTATTGGTGCACTTTTAACAGATGAAACTTTTGGAGTTGCATCTGCTAAAGGACTTAAGAATAAAAAAATCAATAATTTCTGGATGGTTGGTTTAAATATTATTGCATATATAAACTGGGTTATAGCTACTGGTATAGGAGTCCTTATAGGGAGTGTTATTCCGGACTATAAGATTTTTGGCTTGGATTTTGCACTTACAGCCATGTTTATAGGACTATTGATTTCTGCTATAAAAGGAAATTTAAAAGTAAAAAAAGTAATTGTGATAATTATAACATCAGTTATCGTATTAATTGTTAGCACGCAGGTTGTATCTACAAGCGTAGGCGTTATATTATCAGCAATTATTGGAGCATTAGTTGGGGTGGTGATTAAGGAATGAATACTTATGTATGGAGTGTTATAATTGGAGGATGCGTTGTAACTGTACTTCCAAGAGTTCTACCGATAACTATACTATCAAAAATGAAGTTAAATAAGAGAGTTGAAGAGTTCTTAACATATATTCCAATATCAATATTGACTGCTTTAATAGCGGTAGAGTTATTTACAGCTGATAATAAATTTGCGATTAAAGGGCATTCTCTTGAAATTTTAGCAGCATTACCTGTTATATTAGTAGCAATTAAGAAAAACAATTTACTTTTAACTGTAATTGTTGGGGTAGTTTCGATTGCAGTTTTGAGGTTTATCATATAAGTTGATTATAATTGAGGCTTAAGTTATTTTATAGTTGTTATGATTTATGTGTAAAATTAAGGATCAAATTATATAATGCTATTGACTTTGGTATAAGGAGATAGTTTATAATTAGATTGTAAGATGAATATATTTTTTGGCGAGGATGTCATAATTAGTTGACTTCCTCGCTATTTATTTTTTATAAATAAAAATTAAAGGATCAAGCGTTAAAAAATTAATTATATATAATTATGAATTAAATCATGAGAAATTCCATGAAGTTATATTAGATATTATTATTAACATTTAGAATTAAGTTTAAATATTTATTTTCGTGTGCCTAAAAGAAAGAAGGGGATAATGGTGAGCAAAATTAGAGTAACGGCAAAAACAAAAATATGTTTGAAAAATACTATAGTATTTTCTGTTTTGATTAGCACCTTTGCGCAAATATACATATATCCCTTCAATAGCAGATTTGTTTTAGGCATTGGTGTAATTGTAATTGGGCTTGTATTTTCTACTGTTGAAAATATATATCCACTAGGAGTAGGAGTGATAGCAGGAGTACTGACAGCGTTTATGAGAAGTATAGGATCTTCCATATACTCTTATAACTATTCAACAGAAGTAATAATGCAATTCATTCCGGCAGCTATTTTCTATATTTCTTATGGAATTTTAGACACATTGTTTCCATTATATAAAAAGAATAAATCTATACCATATTTATATTTATCTTTAGTATGTTTTGATGTAATTGGAAATTTCATGGAGATAATTATTAGAAATATGATTTCATTAGAAACTATTAAGATTATAATAATAACAGCGCTTATACGTGCTTCGGTTCAATGTCTTGCTTTCTTAATATATAATTATCAAAAACTATATATTAAGAAAGCAGAACATCAAAAACGTTATGCAGAATTAAACTTAATGGTTTCAAGGATATATGCTGAAACATTCTATTTGCAGAAGTCTACTAATGATTTAAATAATGTAATGAAGGAAGCTTATAATCTATACGAAATAACCAAAGGCACCTCTGAATTTTCAACTAAAGCATTAAAGGTAGCACAAAACGCTCATGAAATTCGCAAAAATAATGATCGTGTGCTTAGAGGGATTAATCAATTAGTAGAAAATGTTGAGAAGACAGAATACATGTCTATTTCAGAAATTTTTTCAATAATATCGGATAATACAAAAAGGCAGATAGAAAGTATTAACAAAAGCATTTATATTGAATTTAAACTTGAAAAAGATCATCATACTAAGAGATATTATGATATATTTGCCATTTTAAATAATTTAATTATTAATGCAATTGAAGCGTGTAAGGACAATAATGTAATTAAAGTGACTGGAGAAATATTAGAAAAAGATTTGCTGCTTATGGTTTCAGATGATGGAGCAGGTATTGAAAAAGAAGTATTACCATATATATTTAATGTTGGTTTTTCAACTAAGTTTAATAAGGATACTGGAGCTATGTCCACAGGGATAGGGTTATGTCATGTGAAAAATCTTATAGAGGATTTGGAAGGAACTATAGAGGTGAAAAGTGATATTATGAGAGGAACAAAATTCATAGTTAGAATACCAACTTGTAATTTGCAAGTATAGACAAGCTATAAACAAACCATAAAAATATATTTAGGAATGCAATGTAGGGAATCTTTTAGAATAAGGGGGCTATTTTATGGAAACAACATTTATAATTATCGATGATGATATAGCAATATGTAAAATTTTAGAGCAGACAATTATAAAAAATCAATTAGGAAGAGTGCTATCAATATTGACCACAGGTAAAGATGCAAAAGATACTGTTTTAAAGTTAAATCCTGATATTGTACTGATTGATTTGCTTTTACCAGAGGTGGATGGTATTGAAATTGTAAGAAATACTGTTAACAATGGTTATAAAGGTAAGATTATAATGTTATCTCAGGTTGAAGAGGGTGAAATGATTTCAAATGCTTATAAAAGTGGAATACTTTTCTATCTAAATAAACCAATTAATATGATTGAAACTATAAGTGTAATAAATAATGTAAGAAAGCAAGTTGAATTAGAGAAATCTATTTCTATGATAAAAAGTGTAATCTTTCCAGAGAAGACTTTTTCAAATAAAGAAATAAAAAAAGGATTTGAATATTCTTCAGAAGAAAAACTGCTTAATATATTTTCAGATATAAATATTATAGGAGCAGCTGGAGTGGATGAGTTAAAGCTTGTAATATTACATATAGTCTATAAAAAGAAGGTAAATCCTTCAAAGCCATATCAACTTAAAGAAATATATATGGAAGTCGCAAGAGAATTATATGGTGATGCATTAGCAGCAATTAATTGTAAAGCAATGGAACAACGTATTAGGAGAACTATTACTAAAGCAATGACTTCAGTAGCAAGTTTAGGAGCAGATGATATAAATAATAGTATATACAAGGAATATGCAGCTTCTCTTTTTGAAATTAAACAGGTTAAACAGGAAATGAAGCATGTAAAACATCCATCCTTTAGCCAGGGAAAAATAAATACGAAAAAGTTTATTGAAGGTATATTAGTTAAAGTAGTAAATTAAAACATACAAAAACTACAAAAAACTACAGAAAACACAAAATATGAAAATTCGTTGACTGTAATAAGTTTTAACTATATAATTTTACTCAAGATTTAGAATAAGCGACGGAGCTTTGGTATAACTACCAAGGCTCTTTTTTTATATAGATATTAAACATGTAAATTAGGCTTATGTGGTAACTTGCCGAAATCATATACATTTTTATTCCACAGGACTCATGAAATTTTCGCTGGAAAGTTCTAAATGTAAGCTTGTATCCATTTCTTGCTTATTTGATTATAATGGAAATTTAAGATTAACTGAGCATTTAAAGGAAATTTGTGAAAACTAAAGGGGGGCAATAAATGATTAAATTAGAGAATCTAGTTAAGAACTTTGGAGAGGTTCATGTTCTAAAAGATGTCAATTTAACAGTTAATGAAGGGGAAAAATTAGTTGTTATAGGGCCAAGCGGATCAGGTAAATCAACTCTTATAAGGTGTATGAATTACTTAGAAGAACCTACTTCAGGAAAAGTAACCATAGATGAATATGACTTGAGCTTAAAGAAGAATTTAGCTAAGGTGAGACAGTCTACAGCAATGGTTTTTCAACAGTTTAATTTATATCCACATATGACAGTACTCGAAAATCTCACATTAGCACCGATAAAGCTTCAAAATATCAGTAAAAAGGATGCAGAAGAATCGGGAATGAAATATTTAGAAAGAGTAGGTTTAAAGGAAAAGGCAAATGCTTATCCAAGCCAACTATCAGGAGGACAGCAGCAAAGAGTAGCGATTGCAAGAGCTCTTAATATGCATCCAAAAATAATGCTGTTTGATGAACCTACATCAGCGTTAGATCCAGAAATGATTCAAGAAGTATTAGATGTTTTGGTTGGATTGTCAAAGGAGAATATAACAATGGTTGTTGTAACTCATGAAATGGGCTTTGCAAAACAGGTTGCAGATAGAATTGTATTTATGGATGGAGGGCAAATAATAGAAGAAGGAGTTCCAGAGGAATTTTTCTCAAGTCCTAAAAATGATAGGGCAAAAAGCTTTTTAAATAAAGTTATAAGATAAAGAATAAATGAATAGGGGGAAAAAAATATGAAATTGAAAAAAATATTTTTAGCATTAGGATTAGGTATTTGTATTATAATGACAGGATGCGGTGGGGCACAATCAACATCAACAAGCAGTAATAGCTCAAGCACAGGAAGCTCTGAAGCAAAAGAGATACAAGCTATAAAAGATAGAGGTGTATTAAAAGTTGGAGTAAAAGTTGATGTACCTAAATATGGGTATAAAAATCCTCAAACTGGACAAGTAGAAGGTTTGGAAATTGATATATCAAAAGCAGTAGCTAAAAAAATATTAGGTGATGAAAATAAGGTTGAATTCCAAGGAGTTACAGCGAAGACAAGAGGTCCGCTTCTTGATAATGGAGAAATAGATATGGTTGCAGCTACATTTACCATAACTGATGAAAGAAAGAAGAGCTATAATTTTTCAGATCCTTATATAAAGGATGGAGTTGGATTACTTGTTAAGAAGAGTCTTGGCGCATCATCTCTTAAAGACTTAAATGGAAAGACAATTGGTGTTGCTCAAAGTGCAACAACTAAAGATGCACTACAAAAAGAAGCAGATAAACAAGGTATAACGCTTAAATTTTCGGAACTTGCTGGATATCCTGAACTTAAGGCTGCATTAGATTCAGGCAGAGTTGATTGTTTCGCAGTTGATGCATCTATTTTAAATGGATACGTTGATGATTCAACAGTAATATTAGATGATAGATATGATCCTCAAGAATATGGTATTGCAAGTAAAAAGGACAATACTGAACTTGCTAAAGTTATAAATGAAGTAATAGATGACATGAAGAGTTCAGGAGAATTGGATAAATTGATTGCAAAGTGGGATATTAAATAATGAATGGACCTTTTTCTATATTTAAATGGGAGGCACTTTTAAGAGACATTAACATATTTTTTGAGGGATTTTTAACAACACTTGAAGTTTCTATATTAGGGCTTACTCTAGCCCTAATACTTGGAATTATTTTTGGAATATTTTCTACAAGTAAGATTAGAACTTTAAAGATAATAAGCAGAGTATATGTAGAAATAATTCAAAATACACCTCTTGTTATTCAAATATTCTTTTTATTTAATGGACTGCCATATGTAAAAATTGTATTACCAGTGTTTTTAGTTGGAATACTTGGAGTAGGTGTATATCATGGAGCTTATATATCAGAGGTCGTAAGGACTGGTATTACATCTATACCAAAAGGACAGTTTGAAGCTGCAAAGTCTCAGGGCTTTTCGCATACTCAAACTATGAGGTATATAATATTGCCTCAAACAGTAAAGATAATAATACCACCACTTGCAAATCAAGTAGTAAATTTGATAAAAAACACTTCTGTACTTGCAATGATTGCAGGGGGAGATTTAATGTATACAGCAGATTCATGGTCAAGTTCGAATATGTATTATGGTCCTGCATATGTTGTGACTGGTGCTCTTTATTTTGTACTTTGTTATCCACTTGCAATGCTTTCAAGAAAGCTAGAATTAAGAGAAAAAAAGAAAGCAGTAGTTAATACTCAAAATTCTATAGAAGATCAAGTTGTGGCAGCAGAAGGGGGGCTATAATAATGTCAACTGTATTTAATCATGCTAACATGATGTTCCTTTTACAAGGACTAAAACTGACTTTAACTATAGCGCTTATATCAATCGCATTAAGTATGATCTTTGGGACAATCTTAGCAATACTCAGAAATTTTTCAAAAGGTATATTTGGTAGAATTGCAACAATATATATAGAAATTTTTAGAAATACCCCAAATTTATTATGGATATTAGCTATAAGATTTTTAGTTCCAATAAAACCGATGTATTCAGGAATTTTAGCATTTACTTTGTTTACTTCTGCTGTTATGGCAGAAATATTTAGAGGCGGAATGAATTCTGTTAGCAGCGGACAGTATGAGGCTGCTTACTCCCAAGGATTTTCAAAGATTCAAACATTGAGATATATTATATTGCCACAGAGCTTTAGGCGCTGCATTCCTACATTTTTATCACAGGCAGTTACAGTAATAAAAGACACGTCTTTCTTATGGGCGGTAGGTATTGAGGAATTTACGGGTAAAGGTATGATTCTTATGGGAAGCTTTGTATCATCTTCTCAAATATTTTTGTTATTTGGTACTATAGCTGGAACATACTTTATAATTAATTTTATTATATCCTATGGTGTTAGGACTATTAGAACTGAATATTAAAGCGCAACTAAATTTGTATGGAAGTAGAAGTCAAGTTATTATTTGTTTGGCTTCTATTTTATTTTTAAACAAATAATTGTAATAAAAAATAATACATTTTTGAAAAAACAGATAGAATACTTACAGAAAATGTTTACAATTCAAGGCAAATACATATAATCAATCATTATGCATTTTATTAAAGTTTTGGCTAAAGTGTACGAATATATATGTGGGGAAAAATTAATTAATACTACTTATTATATATTTTATATATTGTGATATGCAAGTATTTGTTGATTATCAAATAGTTACATATCTATAACTAAATTATAGTAACTCACGGAGGAGGAATGCATATGAAAATAAGTTCTAGAAAGTTGAGGAATGTAAAAATAACCCGGAATATAATTCTAATATGGTTTATATCATTAATTGCGACAGTGGCAATTGGTGGAGTAGGTTATTCCAATACTAACAAAATGTACAATATAACTAATAAAATAAATGGTGAGACAATTCCGAAACTCAAGGATTGGGAAGATGTTAATGGTGACATGGGCGTTTTACGGAACACGTTAACAAAAATAATAGATCGAGATTTTGATGAAGCTAATGAGAAGACAATGCTGCAATTACACGACGATATAACTGCAATAACGGCTAGAGAAGTGGATGCATCAAAGGATGATAAAGCTGAAGCAGAATTAGTAGATAAAGCTAAAACTGCATTTGAACATTACTATTCATTTATTCCCAATATTATAGAACAAAGAAAGCAGGGGTTAACTCCAGATCCACAAATAACTAATGTAGATATGGGGCAGTATGGAAACGAATTAGCTAAAAATATTACTGATCTTGTAGATTATGAAAAAGGTATTGCTAACTCAAAAAACGATGAATCTAAAACTCTCTATACTAAGAATATGATAATATTTGAAATAATATTTGGATTATCACTTTTAATACTAACTGCCATATCATTAGTTGTAACCTTTACTGTTAAGAATTTAATAAAAGAATTTACTGGCAAATTACAAACTTTATCAGAAGGTGATTTTACTATTGATATTGATACGAATTTAACCAATGAATTTGGTATTATGA
Organism: Clostridium sp. DL-VIII; assembly: GCF_000230835.1. Lineage (NCBI taxonomy): Bacteria > Bacillati > Bacillota > Clostridia > Eubacteriales > Clostridiaceae > Clostridium > Clostridium sp. DL-VIII. The sequence goes on along the minus strand of NZ_CM001240.1, from coordinate 5,174,533 downwards.
ATAAGGCACTAGAGAAAACTATACTTTCCATAGCAGATATACTTAGAAACATTGAAATGGATTCTAGCGTTATATCTAAAGAAGCTAATTCACTTTCAACATTGTCAGAAGAAATGAATAATTCAACAAAAGAAATATCAAATGCTATTGATGCTGTAGCACAAGGATCTTCTGATCAAGCATCAGAGCTTGCAACAATGAACAGCACATTAAATGCTTTTGGTATTACATTGGAAGATATAACAATAACTATAAATGGTGTTGATAAGAGTACAAATGATATAAATATTAAAGCTCAAAATAGTAATAAAGATTTAGGAAAGCTTATAACTTCCATAAGCGATATATCAAAGTCATTTAAGGAAGTAAGCACAAAAATATCTAATTTAACTAATAGTGTTAAGGCAATTACTGAAATTACTGATTTATTAAATGCTATTGCTGATCAGACAAATCTTCTAGCATTAAATGCAGCAATTGAAGCTGCAAGGGCAGGAGAAGCAGGGAAAGGATTTGCTGTTGTAGCTGATGAAATTAGAAAACTAGCTGAACAATCTAAGAATTCTTCAAATGATATTAATGAATTATTGGCATCAATACAAGATGAAACTAATGCAGTTACAAGAACTACAAGCGATGCAAATGATGAATTATCAAAGCAGGTCTCAGTAATAGATACTTCAATAAATTCATTTAAGGATATAATTAAATCAATAGAAGAGATTTTACCTAAGATAAGTGAAATTAACAGTTCAATTTTAGGGATAAATAATAGCAAAAACGAAATTATTTCTGTTGCAGAGAATACTTCGGTTGTCGCAGAAGAAAATTCAGCTTCGTCAGAAGAAATAGCAGCTACTACTCAAGATATGATCACTTCATCAAATCAGGTAGATGAAGCCTCACAATTATTGAAGGAAAAGACAACTTCCATGATAAATCAAATAAAGAAATTTACTTTATAGATATCAAACTTTGAACTTAGAGTTATGTGGCAACTTACCGAAATCACATACATTTTTATTCCAGCGGACTTATGAAATTTTCGCTAAAAGGTTCTAAGTGGAAGGTTGTGCCCATTTCTGCGTGTTCCTGAAACAAGTTCATGACAAGCAGAAATGGAACAACCTCCCACTAAGAACCATCATAGCTCAATTTCAAATGCCGCTTTCACAAAAATGTATGTGATTTCTGGTATAGGTACACACAAAAGTTTAACTTAAATAGATAGTTATTCCGTATATAAGTTAAGTTCATAAAGTGTTTATCTATACATATCATAATTATAAATTCGACTTGTACATTACCTAAGAACTAGGAATTAAAGAATTTATCTAAGTGTATAAATCCACTTTTTAACTTGGAAGTTTATATAGTTTCTTTGCTTCATACGCAATTAAGTATAGCAAAATCAGAATATATTTCTTGGTATAAAACCAAGATGAAAAATTTATTACAGCTCATTGACCTTCTATTTTATTTCAAAGGCATTAACTAAACTTTTTAGGAAATTGTTTGAAAATCCCATCTGAAAGTATATCAGCAAACTTAATCATATGATCTTCACCTTTATCATAAGCATATATCATCAATCCAAAGCTTTTTTTCATCCATTTTTAAATCTGAAAAAGAATTTGTTATAGGATTTTCATTATTTATGCTATATGCTTTTAAAGGCATTAATGTTATTGTCAGTAAAATAACTAATAATACAAGTGTAAATGATTTTTTCATATTTATACAGCACTCCTTTGTATATCTAGTGTACTTTTTTAAATTTTCCTATTCATAAATAAATATGCAATAATGAAGTTTCTCTTTTCTTAATATTGATACTTTTTGTTGAAAATATTACGCTATTTAACAGATAGAGCCTTTTCAATAACTTGATAAGTTTTTATGAGATATGTAATATATTAAGTAAGAAGTAATTTTAAAGTAATATTAGGATAAAGAACGATAAAATTTATTGTATTTAAGAAAATAAAAGAAGAATAAGATAAATTATATTTATTGATATTAAGGAGCTTAAAGTATTGTGAAATTATAATTTTAAGGAGAACAATATGACTAAGATTATGATAATTGAAGATAATGAAAATATAAAAAAAGAGCTTACAGAATTCTTAAGACGCTATGGATATGAGGTTTATGGTACAGCGGATTTTGAAAATATAGTTAAGGTAGTCTTAGAAGCTAATCCGGATTTAATTCTGCTTGACATAAATCTTCCTTATTATGATGGGTATTATGTATGTAGAGAGATTAGAAAAGAAAAGGATATACCCATAATAATTGTGACTAGCAGAGATAGCGAAATGGATGAGATAATGAGTATGAATCTTGGGGCAGATGATTTCATAACTAAGCCTTATAATACTCAAATACTTCTTGCAAGAATAGCTGCTGTACTTAGAAGAACTTCTTCAAATGCTTCAGTATATGAAGTAGTTGAACACAAGGGATTAAAACTTAATGTTACCAGTGGCAGTGTAAAATTTAATGAAATTGAAGTTGATCTAACTAAAAATGAACTTAAGATATTACTTTGCCTTATGAAAAATAAGGAATGCATAGTAAGTAGAGATGACTTGATGGATTATTTATGGAATTCTGACATTTATGTTGATGATAACACTTTATCAGTGAATGTTACTAGACTTAGAAAGAAACTCAGTGAAATAGGCTTTAATGACGGAATAGAAACAAAGAGAGGTCTTGGATATATATTGTTATGAGTACTAAAGAATATTTTTTATCAAAGTCATCTTATATAATAATTAATTTATTTATATACTTACTGGTTTTAGTTATAGCAGGAATAGCTAAGATGCCTGTTATAATAATGTTTCTCATTTTTCTTATTTGGTTTCTTCCTTTAACAATTTATATAATAATAGACTTTTTTACTAAGAAGAAATTTTATGATAACATTATGAATATTACTGAAAAGTTAGATAAGAAATATTTATTGCCTGAAGTTATAAAGATTCCAAATTATTATGAAGGAAAAATGCTTTATGAAATATTAAAAGAATGTAACAGAAATATGCATGAACATGTTAATTTTTATAAGAATCTTCAAAAGGAATATAGAGAATATATTGAAACCTGGGTTCATGAGATAAAAACTCCAATATCATCATCAAAATTAATTATAGAGAATAGTGAAAGTAAAGAGAAAAACGCCTTAAGTGATGAGATTAGAAAAATTGAGGATTATATAAATCAAGCTCTTTACTATTCGAGAAGTACAGATGTTAGCAAAGATTATATTGTAAAGGAATTTGAAATAAAAGAGGCAGTTCAAGAGGCTATTAGGAATAATAGACGTGATTTCATAAATAAAAGAATTAGCGTTGATATTGAAAATGTATCTGGAAGAGTAGTAACGGATATCAAGTGGATAAAGTTTATTATAAATCAGATAATTGTAAACTCAATAAAATATAGCAAAAATGGTTCTGGAAGTTTAAAGGTTTATGCAGTTGAAGGAAAAGATAATTTGCTATTAACCATAGAAGATAATGGAATAGGAATTCCTAAAAGTGATGTGGGAAGGGTTTTTGATAAGGGTTTTACAGGAGAAAATGGAAGAAAGTATGGCAAATCTACAGGTATAGGACTGTACCTTTGTAAAAAACTTTGTGAAAAACTAGGACTTGGTATATCATTGGAGTCAGTAGAAGATAAAGGAACAAAGGTTAATTTGATTTTTCCAATTGGAGATTTTTTTAATTTAAAGTGATGTAGAGAGGATTTTATAATATGAAAATGAATAGTAAGAAAATTTTTGCTTTAGCATTATCAGCTATTACTGTAGTTGCAATTAGCTTTCCTAAAAATGCTTATGCTTATTGGGAGGAAAATGAAAAAAATTGGAGGTATATAGATGATTCTGGCTATGCAAAAGGCTGGCAGGATATTAATGGAAGATGGTATTATCTTGAACCTGAAACTGGAATAATGAAGATTGGCTGGTTCTATGATGAGGAATATAATAAGTGGTATTATTTAAATGATGATGGATCTATGGATTCCTCTAAGACAACATCCACTTATCCAGTAGAATTGAGTAGTGCTAAGGAAAAAATAAAACAATATACAAATGAAGATGTAGAATATGAAGCTACAAGTCAAATTGATGATAACGTATTTGTATGCTTCAAGAGTAAGAATGACATAAATGCTAAACAATATTATTATGAACCTACTAGAGGTAATATATTTGAAGTTAAAAATGGTATCTTCACAGATATTTCTACAGGAGAAGTAATTAATATGTTTTCAGAGGAACAAGCAGTTGAAGTAGTTCGCGATTATCTGTCAGATAATTATAAATACATTCCAAAGATAATTGAAGTAAAGGCTGATGACGGAGATTCATATTTTGTTCATTGTTATGATGTAGAAGGTGATGCGTCAAATAGCAGCTGGTATCATGTGAATAAAACAACTAGAGAGGTTACACCAGAGATATAAATAATTTAGAATTAATAATTAAAGTTGAAATTCTTACAGGATTTCTTTAATAAGTGCAGAATTACTTTTTGATTTATTTAATTAAGCACAATCAAAAGATAATAGACCAATATAACTGAAGAGTTGGTCTATTATTTATTTGATTGTGCCTTATCTTACATAATTGTAAGAGTATTGAAAGGTTATTCGATATGAAAGAAATTCAAATGATTTTAAAATATAGTCATGTGGTAGTTAAATAATTCTAAGGGCAAAATTTAAATTAAGTTTGACTATATATAAATCAGGAGGAAATTTTATGGAAAATATTTTAGATGTACAAAATGTAGAAAAGTACTATGGGAATAAGGACAATGTGACAAAAGCACTTGATAATATAAGTTTTAAGGTTCAAAAAGGTGAATTTGTTGGAATTATGGGGCCATCAGGCAGCGGCAAAACTACATTATTAAATTGCATATCTACAATAGATAAGGTAACGACAGGAGCTATTGTAATTGATGAAGGTGATATTACTAGATTAAAAAATAAGAAATTAGAAAAGTTCAGAAGAGATAAGCTTGGTTTTATATTTCAAGACTTTAATTTATTAGATACATTAACTGCTTATGAGAATATTGCGTTAGCATTAACCATAGCAGGCAAAAAAGGAAATGAAGTTCACGAATTAGTTAGAAAATCAGCTGAAAATTTAGAAATATCCGAGGTGTTAAATAAATATCCTTATCAGATGTCAGGAGGACAAAAGCAGAGAGTTGCATGCGCTAGAGCAATAGTTAATGATCCAAAGCTTATTTTAGCAGATGAACCTACAGGTGCTTTAGATTCTAAATCAGCTAAATTACTTTTAAATTCAATTGAAAGATTAAATAAGGAATTAGAGGCAACTATTTTAATGGTAACTCATGATGCATTTACTGCAAGCTATGCTCATAGGATATTATTCATAAAGGATGGAAGGATTTCTAATGAATTAGTTAGAGGTAATGACTCTAGAAAAGAATTTTTTAACAAGATAATAGATATTGTTACTCTTCTTGGAGGTGACGCTAAAGATGTATTCTAAGATGGCACTTAATAATGTAAAGAAGAGTTTTAAAGATTACACTATTTACTTTTTAACTTTAACTTTTGCAGTAGCTATATTTTACAGTTTTAATTCTATTGAATCTCAATCTGTAATGGCGGACATGAACAAGGGGCAAACTGATTACGTTATAGCCATGGGGCAGATGATTTCGGTTATATCAGTTGGAGTATCAGTTATTTTAGGATGCCTAATAATTTATGCCACTAAATTTTTAATTAGTAAAAGAAAAAAGGAATTTGGCATATATATGATTTTAGGTATGGCTAAAAGAAAGATGTCAAAAATATTATTTTTTGAAACCTTGTATATTGGAATGGTATCACTAGTTGCAGGAATGTTATTAGGATTACTATTTTCACAAGTATTATCAATATTTACAGCTAAACTTTTTGCAGTGCAGATGGTTAAATATAGTTTTGTAATTTCAACAAATGCAATTTTAAAAACAATTTTATATTTCGGGATAATGTATCTGTTAGTAATGATCTTTAATGTAGTTATTGTTTCAAGATATAAGTTAATTGATTTATTACATGGTGATAAGAAAAATGAAAGAGTAAGGATTAGAAATCCTTATTTAGGAGCAGGTGTTTTAATTCTTTCGATAATAGCTTTAGGATTTGCCTATCATCTAGTGAATAAGGTAGGATTGAACTTTTATGATAATAGATTTAAGGCTGCAATAGCTCTTGGAATCGTAGGAACCGCACTTTTCTTTTTTGGAATTGCAGCAGTCACATTTTTTGTGATTAAGAAAAATAAAAATATGTATTTATATAAGTTAAACATATTTACCATGAGACAGATTTCAAGTAAATTCAATACTAATTTTATTTCGATGACAATAATTTGTTTAATGTTATTTGTTACTATAGGGACTTTAGCATCTGGATTAAGTATTAAAAACTCTATGGAGGGCACGCTGAAGAATCAAACCCCCTTTGATGCATCTATTCAGGTATTTGCTAAAAAAGATGATAAAGCTCTGTCTTCTATTGATACATTAAAACAGCTAAACTACAATTTAGATGATTATGCAGAGTATTCTACAATTAAAAACTATGAGTATAATATGAGCACTAAAGCTTTATTAGAAAAATATGCATTAACAGATGATCAAAAACAAATGTTAAATTTAAAAGTTTTTGAAAAACTAAATATGATTAAGATATCTGAGTATAATGCTATGAGAAATCTAAAAGGTGAAACAAGTATAGATTTAAAAGACGATGAAATATTAGTATCATCTAATTATGAACCATTAAAGCAAATGGTAAAAGATTTTATAGAGAGAGAAGACTCAATAAAAATAGGAGATAAGCTATTTAAAATAAAAGAAAGAAAAATTCAAACAGAAGCACTTTCAACTTCACCAACCAGCGATAGTATGTTTGATTTAATTGTGCCAGATGAATTAGTAACTGGGTTAGAGCCATCAGGAGAAGTGTTAAATTTAAATTTTTCAGGTAATGACAAAATGGAAGGTAAAGAGAAATTAACTACAATATTTGAAAATTTTTCAATTCATAACAGCGAAGCTGTAAAAGCTGATTATGTGCTTTCGGGACTGACAAGGGAAATGGCATATGATGAAAGTAGAGGCTTATCTGCAATGATACTATTTATAGCTATTTATATGGGAATAGTATTTCTGCTAGCAAGTGCAGCAGTACTTGCACTTCAGCAATTATCAGAGTGTAATGAATCTATAGAGAGATATAGAGTTTTGAGGAAAATTGGTGCGACAAAAAGTATGATTAATAAAAGTATATTTAAGCAAGTATCAATATTTTTTGCATTACCTCTGTTACTTTCAATAGTACATTCATATGTTGGAATTAATGTGGTGAATAATTACTTAATTGCATTAGGAGCAGCAAATCAGTTTAAATCGATTCTGATGACTGCGCTCATAATGGTTATAGTTTATGGCGGATATCTTTACGCAACATATATTGCTTATAAAAATGTAGTTGACAATGAGTATGATTAGTTAGAGATTTAGAAGATTTCAAAAATTAAGTATGTTTTAAGTTTAGAGGATATTATTTTAAGTTTAGAATCATTTGAAGTGTAAGAATACAATTGCTTTTATAGACATTTAAACAAGGAAATAGTAAAATTGAATTTAAATAACATTACTTAAAAGGGGAACCTAATGATGGAAGAAAGATGCTTAAGTGAAATATATAAACCTTTTTTAAATAGTTTTCCTTGGCCTGTTTGGATTCAAAAAACCGATTCGAGGATAATATTTCTAAATAAACATTATGAAGCGATGTATAATGTAAAATTAAAAGATGTCATTGGAAAGAAAAACGAGAAGATTTTTCCAAAGGAAGAAGTCGGAATATATAAGGTGCAGATACAGAAGTGTTTAGAGCATCTAAATGTGTGTACTGTAGAAAGTGTTGTAGATGGTACTTATGTTGAGTGCCGCATATTTCCTATATTGAATGATGAAGGAAAACCTGAGGCTGTAGCTGGAATTGTAATAGATATAAATGATAGAAAATTAAGAGAAATTGAAGTAGAAAAACAAAAAAATATATTAAGAACAATAATTGATGCTGTGCCTGAATCTATTTTTTATAAAGATAGAGAAAGTAGATTTATAGGATACAATAAAAAATTTGAAAACTTTTATAATAAATTGGGAGTTACAGATATATTAGGAAAAACAGACTTGGAGATATATAGCGATAAAGAGGTGGCTGCATATTTTATTGAACAAGATCAAGAGATTATGAGAACCAAACAAGCTACTTATTTTGAACAGAGAATAGAAAATGAGAATGGAAAAGAAGTAATACAAGAAAATATTAAAATACCAGTTGTAAACAAAAAAGGTGAAGCATGGGGAGTAGTCGGATTATCAAGAGATATAACCGAAAGAAAACTCATGGAAGAAAGATTGCGTTATCTAAGTGAAATAGATATATTAACAGGATTATATAACAGATATAGTTTTGAAGAAAAAATTAAAGAATTAAATCATGAAAAGCATCTTCCAATGGGAATAATTATGGGAGATGTTAATGGATTAAAGATTGTTAATGATACATTAGGACATTTAGAAGGGGATAAATTATTACAAAGAATAGCACTCATACTTAAAGATATATGTGACCCAAATGGATATGTGTTCAGATGGGGAGGAGATGAATTTATAATTCTTATACCAGATTGTAATGAAGTAAAGTGTGAGCAAATTATTAGAGATATTACCGAAAAGTGTAAACAAGCAAAGTATAAATTTATGCAGCTGAGTATAGCATTAGGTGAAGGAATAAGGTATTCGTTAGATGAGAACATATATGAATGTATCACAAAAATAGAGGAAAAAGTTTATAGACAAAAATTATTAGATAAGAAAAGTATTAAAAGTTCAATTATGGAATCTTTGAAAAAAAGTCTAGAAGAAAAAAATATGGAGACTAATGAACATACTGAAAGAGTTGCTAAATATGCATTAGCAATAGGGAAAAGGTTGAATTTAAAGATTTCAGATTTAGACGAGTTAATTTTAGTTGCAAGTCTACATGATATAGGCAAGATAGGAGTGAATGAAGAAATATTACTGAAATCAGGAAAATTAACAAATGAAGAATTTGAAATAATGAAAACACATACAGAAAAGGGATATAGAATTATAAATGCATCAAGTGAACTTGGAAATGTAGCAAAAGGTGTATTGACTCATCATGAAAGATGGGATGGTAATGGATATCCATTAGGATTAGCAGAGAAAGAGATTCCACTAGCTGCACGAATAATAAATGTAGTGGATTCATATGATGTTATGACCAATGACAGAGTGTATAAAAAGGCTATTGATAAAGATGAAGCTATAAAGGAATTAAAGAATTGCTCAGGTACACAGTTTGATCCTAAAATAGTGGAGTGTTTTATTGAATATATATGTTGCAATTAACAAATTACAACTAAATATTTAATAATGAGAAACTTATAAAAGAAATAATTAAAAAAGAAAAAATCAAAAAAAGGGATTTAAATCCAGGAATATTGGGAAAGAATTACTAATGGAATTGTATGGTTATTATTTGGAGTGTATTTCAAAGTTAGGAGGAAATAACTATGGAAAACAATTTAGTAAAGGAAAACCTGGATTTAATATTTGATAATTTAGAAAAATTTTTAAAGACAGAAACACTTATAGGAAAGCCAATTGTAGTAGGAGAAGTAACGCTTATACCAATTATAAGTGTCACTTTTGGAGGTGGCACTGGAGGCGGAAATGATTATAATAGTAAAGAAATGGATGGAATAGGGTCAGGTGGAGGTATGGGAGCTAGAATATCTCCAGATGCAATATTGGTAATTAAAAAAGATGAAGTTACTATGCTTAAAGTAAAGGAAGAAAGTAATTTAGACAGCCTTTTAAATATGCTTCCAGATATAGTTTCAAAAATAAATGTAAAGAAGGATATGGAAAGGAACCATAAAGATGAAGTTTAAGGAGGAAAAAAGATGTATGATAAAATAATGGAATCGGTTGAGTATATACAAAGCAAAATAAAGAGAAATCCTAAAATAGCAATAATACTTGGATCAGGGCTTGGGGATTTGGTTGAAGAAGTTAAGGATGTGGAAGACATCTCTTATAAAGATATACCTAACTTTCCAGTATCCACAGTTAAAGGGCATGAAGGAAAATTAGTGTTTGGGAAAATAAATAATATAGAAGTTATGCTAATGCAAGGACGATTTCATTATTATGAAGGATATACAATGAAAGAAGTTACATATCCAATATATGTGATGAAAAAGCTTGGTATAGAAAAGATAATTGTTACAAATGCCTGTGGTGGAATTAATAAGAGTTTTGAGCCAGGAACTTTAATGCTTATTAAAGATTTTATAAATTTATTTGGAGATAATCCATTAATTGGAGTTAACGATGAGAGACTAGGAACAAGATTTCCAGATATGTCTGAACCGTATAAATTGGAGATTATTGATAAAGCAAAAAAAATTGGAGATGACCTTGGAATAAAATATGCAGAAGGTGTTTACGCAGGTTTTATGGGGCCATATTATGAAACAGCAGCTGAAATTGTAATGATAGGAAGACATGGGGCAGACGCTGTTGGTATGTCAACTGTGCCAGAAACAATAGTTGCTAATTACTTAGGTATGGATGTGCTTGGAATAGCGTGTATTACAAACATGGCTACTGGAATACAAAAGGTGAAGCATTCCCATGAAAGAGTTGTAGAAACAGCTAAAAAGGTTTCTTCAGATTTGTGCAGGTGGGTAACAAAAATTGTTGAAGAGATGTAAATGTTAAGAATCTAAATTATATTTAACTCTTTATAATAATCTTTTAAGTTTGATCGTAGTAATACGAATTTGATTTAAAGTACTAATACCTGCTAATTTACCTAGTTTTTGCACTGGATATTCCATGTGGTTTGCATCCTTACAAGATTACTTTACATCTTTACGCAGCGTTAATGTCAATAGTTTAGATGAATAAAAATTTAAGTGACGCAGATAGGAAAATATAATGTGTATTATATTGTTTAATTTAGTTGTGCTTTTTATACAATTTATTGCTGCGAGTGTATCTACTGCAATAATTTTAGCAGATATTATGAGAATAATAATTAAAAACAAAAATTTAAGACTAAAAATGGAGCAAGAATAATTTGACAATTAATATTGTTTAGTCTAAAATACTTTTTGAAAAAAGCAAGAGGAGTGGTTATAAAATGATAAAAGAGAATGGTAATATTTCAATCGACACAGAGAACATATTTCCTATTATTAAGAAATGGCTATACTCTGACAAAGACATATTTATAAGAGAAGTAATAAGTAATGCGTGTGATGCAATTAGTAAATTTCAAAGATTAGTCTCATTAGGCGAGGCAAGTACTAATGGAGATGAAACATATAAAGTTATAGTATCAGTAAATAAAGAAAAGAAGACTCTTAAATTTATTGATAATGGTATTGGTATGACTGAAGAGGAGGTTAAAAAATATATTAACCAGGTAGCTTTTTCAGGAGCAACTGATTTTATGGAAAAATATAAAGATAAAATGGATGAAGGCAAGGATATAATCGGTCACTTTGGACTAGGGTTTTATTCTACTTTTATGGTATCCACTAAAGTTCAAATTGATACATTGTCATTTAAAGAAGGTGCTGAAGCTGTAAGATGGGAATGTTCTGGAGGAACAGAATATGAAATTGGAGTTTCGACTGATAGGTTAGCAAGAGGTACAACAATAACTTTATTTGTTGATGATGAAAGTACAGAATTTTTAGAGGAATATAAAGTTAGAGAAATTATAAAAAAATATTGTTCTTTCTTACCTACAGAAATATATTTAGAAGATGAAAATAAGCCAGAAGAAGAGCCAAAGTATGAAACAAAGAAAAAAGAAGATGGAACTGAATATCAAGAATTAGTTGAACCAGAGGCTCCAAAGCCTTTGAATGATACAAATCCTTTATGGATTAAGGCTCCTAAAGATTGTACTGATGAAGAATATAAAGATTTTTATAGAAAGGTGTTTATGGATTTTAATGAACCATTGTTTTGGATTCATTTAAATGTAGATTATCCTTTTAATTTGAAAGGAATATTATATTTTCCTAAATTAACTCATGAATTTGAAGCGACAGAAGGACAAGTAAAACTATATAATAATCAAGTGTTTGTTGCAGATAATATTAAAGAAGTAATCCCAGAATTCTTATTATTATTAAAAGGAACAATAGATTGTCCAGATCTACCTTTGAATGTTTCAAGAAGTTTCCTTCAAAATGATAAAGAAGTTTCAAAGATTTCTAATCATATAGTAAAGAAGGTTGCAGATAAATTAGTTGATTTATTTAAAAATAGCAGAGAAGAATTCGATAAATTCTGGCCAGATATACAAATATTCATTAAATATGGTTGTTTAAGAGATCAAAAATTCTATGATAAGATTAAAGAAATAATTATATTTAAGAATTTGAAAGGTGAATTTATAACATTAAAGGACTATCTTGAAGCTAATAAAGAAAAGCATGAAAATAAAGTATTCTATGTTAATAATGAAAAACAACAATCACAGTATATAAAGATGTTTAAAGAATATGATTTAGATGCTGTTATTTTAGATTGTTCATTAGATGATCATTTTATTTCATTCCTAGAGATGCATGAATCAGGAGTTAAATTTAATAGAATAGATTCAGATATTTCAGATACGTTAGGAAGTAAAGCTGATGAGAATGATGAAACAGTAAAGGCTTTAAATAAAGAAATAGAAGATTTGTTTAAAAATGAACTTGGAGATAAGGTTAAAAATTTATCTGTTGAAGGATTAAAAAATGAAGAAACTCCAGCCCTTGTTTTAGTGTCTGAAGAATCAAGAAGAATGGCTGAGATGAGCAAGATGTATGCAAAATCAGGGATGAGTTTCCAAGGAATGTTTGATGAAGAAAAAACTCTAGTTGTAAATAATAAGAGCGCAATAATCAAAAAGCTTGTAGAAATATATAAAGATGAAACTAAAAAGTCTGAAGTTAAGTTTATTTGTGAACATATTTTAGATTTGGCTAAAATAGCAAATAAAGAGTTAGATGCAAATGAAATGGACGAATTTATAAAGAGAAGTAATCAATTATTAAATAGGGTTATTGCACTATAAGAACTAAGAGTGAGATAAAATTATATTTATGTAAAATGAAAAAATCAGTAATGCTTTATTTATCTAAAGCATTACTGATTTTGTTCTTAGGTGTAGTTAAATTAGTATTGAATATCCATATATAACGCAGTTTATAGGAAAAAAACTCAAAATATGTATACTCATGCATGAAAATGTGGTAAAATATTCATATAGATAATTATAATAAAATAGTATTAAGTATATATTCTAATTAAGTTGGAAATGTTGAAGGATCTCCTTATTTTGGGCACCTTGGGGATTTGGAGTTAATGGTGCAACCGGCCAATGATTAATTTGTTAATTAATTGTTGGCTTTTTTTACGTGATTTAAAAAATCATTGTGAAAAAAGCCGACAGTATCCTTGATATCTTAATATGGTTGGCGTTGAAAATAATATTAAATTCAACAATTATCGATAACATTTCCAAGAGATAGAATAAAATTGAAGTTGAATTTTAAGTGTGATAAAATATCGTTGTATGTCCAATATAGCCTGTTACGATGACAAAAAAGCGGAAAATGAGATGTTATCATACAATAAGAAAAAAAGAAATGCTAAACATATAAAGGCAGATTATTTTGTATAATTTGTTTTAGATGAAGGGGAATACTATGAGAAGTCAGATTTTAAGACCTAAAATATTACATAGAAAGCGTGTAAATAAGTTGTTATCTCAAATATTTGAGGTACCTATATTTTTTGTTTCTGCATCTATGGGATATGGTAAAACAACTTCTGTTAAAAGTTTTCTGGATAGAAAAAAGGGAATGAAAACCATTTGGTTTGATACTGCAAGTGAAGAGGATGACGATGTCTGGATGTGGCATAAGTTCTGTGCTGCAATTAAGACTACAAATGTTAAATTGAGTCAAAGATTAAGTGCATATGGATTTCCTAAAAATAACATGGATGTATACCGAATAATTGATACTATTCGTGATGCGGTAAAACAGAAAACTGTTATAATAATTGATGATTGGTATGATTATAAAACCCTCTATATCAATTACTTAATAAAAGTTATAGCTTTAGAAGAAATACCTGATTTACATATTGTGATAATAAGTCGCAACAAGCCAGCTAATCAATTTGTTGAACTTGAGCTGAAGCAGAAATGCTTAGTAATGTGGCAGGATGATATAGCATTCACTTTCGAAGAAACAATAGAGTTTTTTGAGATTAATGAAATAAATTTAACAGAAAAAGAAAAAGCAGAAGTGTATGAGTACACAGGGGGATGGACTTCAGCTACTTATTTAGCATTATTACAATATTATAATGAGAATACTTTTGATAATATTCCCAAAGCTACGGAGTTAATTAAGAAAGCTGTATATGATAAATTTGATGAAACTACAAAGCAGATTCTTTTAAAGCTTGCACCAGTTGAATACTTTACATTGGAACAAGCTATTTATATAACAGAAAATGAAAAATCTAATGAAGTGATTAAGGAATTATTATCAAATAACTGCTTTATAAAATATGATAGGAAGTCTAAGACTTATGCACTGCATTCTATTTTAAGAAGTGCATTAAAAGAAGAAATTATAGCTTTAAATATTGATGCAAATGAAATTAATAATGTCTGTGGAGATTGGTATTATAAAATTTCAAAAGATATAGAAGCGATGGAGTATTATTATAAGGCGAAAAACTATGAACGCATACTTGATTTAATAGAGAGAAATGATACCATAAATTTGACAAAAGTATGGAAAAAAATTATTAGAATAGTTTTCAATGAGCTGACAATGGAACAAAAGGTAAATAGGCCTATAGCATATTTAAAACATATATTTTTCTATATACTTTATGAAAATCCACAAGCAGGAAAAGAACTTCTATATGAGTTGTGGGTCATATATGAAGTAAATGAGGAATTAAAGGATAGAAATCAAGTACTTGGAGAAATTTCATTTTTAGAAAGTCTTTTGATGCTTAATAATGTTGAAAAAATGATAGAATATCACAAAAAAGCATATGAATTATTCAATGGTGGAATGTCTAAAATTGCAAATGATAAAATGCCAATTACTTTTGGTTCACCACATTTTTTATATTTATATCATACAAAAAATGGTGGGCTTAAGGAATTGGTGGAACATTTTAAAGAAGGGATAGTTTATTTTGATCATATATCAAACAGAGGAGCAGCAGGAGCAAATTATTTGATGAGTGCTGAATATTTTTTTGAAACAGGTGATATTTATAATGGAGAGTTATTTGCATATAAAGCTCTACATAAAGCAAAAGCTAAAAATCAGACAAGTATTATAATTTGTTCACTTTTTCTTTTGATGAGAATTTCAATAAATAAAAATGATAAATATGAAATAAGAAATAAGTTTAATAGTTTAATAAGTGAATATAAAAGTTTAGATATTCCAAGATTTTTAAATGGGACAGATATTGCCTTAGGATATATTGATGGAATTACTGGAAATTTAAACGATATACATATATGGATTAATGATGGTGATAGTCCTGATTTACAAGTATTTTCTCCGTATTTGAGTATGGGATATATTATTTCTGGACTAGCCATGATGCTTAAAAAGAGCTATATTGAATTAGAGATTCAGGCGGAGGTTATGCTAGAAATTTATGCTGGAAGAAATTACATTTTTGGAATATTATATTCGTACATATTTGATTCAATTGCTAAGTACAATTTGCACGATACAGAAAAAGCGCAAAAGTCATTGATCAAAGCAATGGAATTAGCAAAAAAAGATAATATTGTGATGTGCTTCATTGAATTATCACCCCATATATTGCCCATATTAAGGGGAATTAGAAGAAAAGATGAGTATGCAAAAATGTTGCTGACTAAATGCAATGAATTTAATGATATCTATGTGAAAAATTATGGCTTCGGAGAAAAAATAGAATTGACTCCAAGAGAATTAGAAGTAATGAAATTAGTAGATGAAGGTTATAAACAAAGTGAAATTTCGAAGGAATTAAATATTGCATTAGTTACTGTTAAAAAGCATATAGCATCGGTTTATTTGAAATTAAATGTAAAGAATAAAATGATAGCGATAAATTTATTAAAAGAAAAAGGTATAATTTAAAAAAATAAATGTAGAAATATGTGGAGATAAAGTTTTAAACCATGTATTTCTATTGCTTTTTACAATATATTACTAAAAAAAATAAAAAAATATATAATTTATCAAAAAAAGTATACTTTAGTATAATACACAATCGTTTTAGATGAATGTATAATATAGTTGTTGAGAGATTTAAGGGTAGTATAAAGGGTTAAAAATTACATCAACTAGGGTAAAGCGCTTATATTATTTTCATTATTTAAAGAATTTAGGGTAAGTATTACATATATTTAGGGGTAAATATTACATAATATTTAGGGGTAAATTTGTATTATAGAATTTTAAATGGGTGTACATAGTTTGTGGGAACGGTTATTTGAAAATAATGAGATAATGTAAGTGCAGCGTGAAAAATGGTATTGGCTATGAGGGGTGGCCAGGCTAAAAGATATAATAAGCATTTGTTATATAAACTTAAGAAATTATTTTCTTAAGTTTTATAGAAAAGTGTTTGTTATATTTTTTTTTAGGAATAAATTATAAATAATAGAATTAATTAAAAGAGATTTCACTAAATCTTTTATACTTTTGTATATTATGCTATAATATTTAAGGATATTTTTTTAATGGAGGATTTTTAGGATGAAACACATAAAAACTATAAACAAACCAAATATCAAAAATAGTTTATGTAAACCAGGATGCAAAGAATGTGCAAACTCATGCCAATCAGCTTGTAAGACATCTTGTACAGTTGCAAACTTAGAATGTGAAAACTAATTTTCAAGCAGTAGCTATATGGTTACTGCTTACTTTAGGCATATGAAAGAAAATAGTAAGTCTATGAGTTATTTTCTGGAGTATGCCTTATATGTTGAGGAGGAAAATAAATTGTCTTTAATACATAAATTTAAACAAGGTGAAAATTATTTTGTCTTAGATGTAAATACAGGTGCTGTTCATGTTGTAGACGAGCTAGTTTATGATATATTAGATGATGATAAATTAAGAAATAAAAAAGAAGTGTTAGATTCTCTTAGCGGAAAATATGATGAAGAAGAACTTTCTGAAGCATATGATGAAATTCAGGAATTAGCTGAAGAAGGAATTCTTTACTCAGAAGACCAATATGAAGAAATAGCACACAGCTCTATGGATGATAGAGATTATATAAAAGCCATCTGCTTAAATGTAATTCATGGATGTAACCTAAGATGTAAGTATTGTTTTGCTGATGAAGGGGAATATCATGGACATGGTGGTGTCATGAGTGCTGATACAGCAAAAAAAGCAATAGATTATGTAATTAAAAGAAGTGGTCAAAGAAAAAATATAGAAATTGATTTGTTTGGCGGAGAGCCCACTTTAATAATGGATACTATAAAAGAAATAATCCAGTATGCTAGAGATAATGAGGAAAAATGGGGTAAGAAAATTAGATTTACAATGACTACTAATGCGACCCTCTTAACTCCAGATATGATGGATTATATGGATAAGGAAATGGGAAATATAATCCTTTCTTTAGATGGAAGAAAAGAAGTTAATGATAAGGTTAGAATTAAGCCAGATAAGAGCGGATCATATGATGATATAATTCCTAATATTAAGGAAATGATAAAGAGAAGAACTAAGGGGAAAACTTATTATGTAAGAGGTACCTTTACAAGAGAAAACACAGATTTCTATGAAGATGTAATGGCTATGGTTAATGAAGGTTTTAGAGAATTATCCATAGAACCTGTTGTGTTAGAAAATGGACATCAGCTTGCAATTCGTGAAGAAGATATTGACACAATATTTGATAATTATGATAAGTTATATGAAGAAATGGCGAGAAGAAAAAGAGAAGGTAAGGATGAATTTAAATTTTATCATTTCAATATAGATCTTCAAGGCGGCCCATGTGTTTATAAAAGAATTTCTGGATGTGGAGCAGGTTTTGAATATGTGGCAATAACTCCACAAGGCGAAGTGTATCCATGCCATCAATTTGTAGGAAAAGAAGAATTTAAATTAGGAAGTATTTATGAAGATACTTATGATACTGAACTTGCTAAGAAGTTTAAGAAGGCCCATATATATAACAAACCTAAATGTAAAGAATGCTGGGCTAAATTCTATTGCAGTGGCGGATGCCAGGCAAATAACTTTAATTTCAATGGCGATATGAATATTCCTTATGAAATTGGATGTAAAATGCAAAAGAAGAGAATTGAATGTGCAATTGCATTGAAAAGTGAAGAAAACTAAATTTTGTGAGGGCGTACCGAAATAACATACACTTTTATTCCGCAGGACTTATGAAATTTTTGCTGGAAAGCTCTAAATGGGAGTTTGCACCCATTTCAGCATGTTCCCGAAGCAAGTTCGGGACAGGCAGTAATATGGAACAAACTCCCATTAAGAGCTTTCAGCAGCTCAATTTCAAATGCCTGCTTCATAAAAATGTATGTTATTTCTGGTGAAAGCCGCACACATAAAATCTAACTGGCATGTGAGATCTTTAGATAGTCAAATTAAGAAATTGTTTATGTGAAATAATCTATAATAAAAGTCATGTTTTCTTCAAATTAGTGAGAGAGCATGACTTTTATTGTAAAGTTAAATATCTTTATTTATGAGTTTAGAAAATAGGGTATAATATAAGAATAAAATTATAGAGTTTGTGATGTTGTTAATTAGGAGAATGGATGGATTAATTATATTTGATATGTCACCATTAAGTGGACAAGGAGAAAAAATGGAAGAATATGTTTTTGGGAATAATCTGAAATTAATATACAAGAATACAAGTTCAGAGCTTACATCAATTTGCATAGCATTAAATGCAGGTGCAGGAGTTGAAATGGAAAAATATGGAGTGGCTCATGCAACTGAACATATGGTTTATAAAGGGACAAAAAATAGAAGTGAAAAAGAAATAAATGAGGAATTAAGCAATATTTTTGGGTTTAACAATGCTATGACTAATTATCCTTATGTAATTTATTATGGAACCTTGCTTAATGAGGATTTTGACAAAGGTGTAGATTTACTAAGTGATATAATTCTTAATCCGAGTTTTAATGAGCAAGGTTTTAAAGAAGAAATGGATGTAATAAAAGAAGAACTTAAAGAATGGGATGAGGAATTAGAACAGTATTGCGAAGATAGATTATTTTTTAATTGCTTTGAGAAGAGAAGAATAAAATATCCTATTATAGGGACTAAAGAGAGTTTACATAGTATAAGTTTAAATGATATAAAGGCGTTTTATGGTAAATATTATTTCCCGGGGAATGCATCAATTGTAATAACTTCGTCATTAGAATTTCCAAGGGTGAAAGATATTATATGCAGATATTTTGAAGATTGGAAAGCAGAGGAAATAAATACAGCTGAAAAAAATAATTTAAATATTAAACAAATTGAATATGAGAAGCCTAAAGTGGAAACCTTCAATGACAAAAAAGAAGGTATAAAAACGTGTAGAGTTGAAATAGTATGTCCGATAGATAAGTTGAGTTTAAAAGAAATGAAGTGTCTTAGAATTTTTAATCAATATTTTGGAGAAGGTATAAATTCAATCTTATATGATACATTACGAACTAATAATGGGCTTGTGTATGATGTTATTACAAGTATAGCATATGAAAACTATATAAAATTATATAAAATTACGTTTAGTACAGGAACAGAAAATGTAAATAAGGCTATTTTGTTAATAAAGAATTGTATGAAAAATTTATCTGACTTTAAAGAAAGAATCAATGAGAAACAATTGAATCAATTGGTTAAGAATTTTAAGCTACAGAGATTATTTAAAGAAGAGAAAAGTATAATTTTAGCAAAAGAACTTGCTACTTATGACTGCATGTTTGGAGATTATAATATATATATTGACGAGATTCACAATTTGAGTGAATTAACAAGTGAAATGATATTTGAAATTGGAAGTAAAGTATTAAAGAATATTACAATAGAAATAATCAATAATGTATAAATGGAGGAATATTTTATGTATAGTTTTAGGAATGATTATAGCGAAGGTGCACATTCAAGAATACTAAATGCACTAATTGAAACAAATTTTGAACAAACAGAGGGATACGGAACTGACTGCCATACTCAAAAAGCTATTGAAATATTGAAGCAAAAAATCAATTGTGAAACTGTTGATATTCATTTATTAGTTGGAGGGACTCAGGTGAATCTTACTGCTATATCTGGTTTTTTAAGACCTCATCAAGCAACGATAGGAGCAGATACTAGTCACATTAATTGTCATGAAACTGGAGCAATTGAAGCTACAGGACATAAAGTACTTACAATGAAAACTAGTGATGGAAAACTTACACCGGATCTGATTCAAAAAGTTTTAAAGGGACATGGGGATGAACATATGGTTCAGCCTAAATTAGTATATATATCAGATTCTACTGAACTTGGGACTTTGTATACAAAATCAGAATTAACAGAGTTACATAATTATTGTAAGAAGAATAAGCTGCTATTATACCTAGATGGTGCTCGTCTAGGATCAGCACTTGAATCAGCGGAAAATGATTTAACACTTGAAGATATAGCTAAACTAGTAGATGCTTTTTATATTGGTGGAACAAAGAATGGAGCTCTTTTTGGGGAAGCACTTGTTATTTGTAATGATGAATTAAAAGAGGATTTCAGATATTATATTAAACAAAAAGGCGGATTGCTTGCTAAGGGAAGGATGCTTGGAATTCAATTTAAAGAATTGTTTAAGGATGATTTGTATTTTGAGCTTGCAAGGCATGCTAATAATATGTCTATTTTATTAAAGAATGCATTAAAAGACAAAGGATATGAATTTTTATGTGACTCAAGTACGAATCAGCAATTTCCTATTTTACCTAATGAGGTTATGAAGAAACTAAGTGAAAAATATGCGTTTAATATTGAAAGAGTAATTGACGAAACAAATACAGCAATCAGATTAGTAACTTCATGGGCAACAAAAGAAGAAGCTGTTCTTGAGTTTATTGAAGACTTGAAAAATATAGATAAATAAATTTTTAATATATAAATTAAGGTTTGGCATAAATTATTATTTGTACCAAACCTTCTTTAAACAAGATTTCGTATATAAAGAGGTGAGTTATGAAGAAAAAGTTGCCAGTACTAGAAGAACTGCTTAAATACCATGATGAAAATAATTTACTGCTCTCTATGCCTGGAAATAAAGGCGGAGATGGTTTTTTAGAGGATGAATTTGGAAAAGAATTTGCTAATAGGTTAGGGTTCTTGGATATAACAGAAGTTGATCCTTTGGATAATCTGCATTCTCCTGAGGGAATTATAAAGGAAGCTCAGGAACTTTTGGCTAAAACTTATAAAGCTAAGAAAGCATATTTTTTAGTAAATGGAAGTTCCTGTGGAAATTTAGCAGCTATGTTTTCAGCCTTTAATGAAGGTGATGAAGTTTTAGTTGAAAGAAATTGCCATAAATCAATATATAATGGATTAATTATGAGAAGGTTAAAGGTTACTTATATTGAGCCAGTAGTAGATGATGAGAATGGAGTGTTTTTACCACCAGATGAGACTAGGATTTATGAAGCATTGAGCCGAAGTTTAGATCCGAAAGGAATTATATTAACGTATCCTAATTATTTTGGAATAACTTATAATGTTGAGGAAATTATAAAAAAATTGAAATCAATAGGGCTGAAAATAATTATAGATTGTGCACATGGTGCTCATTTTGGCATAAATAAAAGGCTGCCTAAATCTATTTCAAATTTAGGGGATTATGTAGTTTTAAGTGCCCATAAAACTTTACCGGCTTTAACGCAAGGTGCATATCTCTTGGTAAATGAAGAGAATAATATGTTAGAATTTTATTTAAAAGCATTTATGACAACGTCACCTTCATATTTAATCATGGCATCTTTGGATTATGCTAGGTATTATTTAGATAATTATGGCGAGAATGATTATGAACAGTTAATAAATAGATCTGAAAGATGGAAGCAAAAAATAAATGAACTGAAAAAGGTACATATATTAAGTAAAAATGATTTAAATGAGCAGTATGAATATAAAATTTTAAAGGAAATTGAAAGAAATCAGAAAGAATATTATGACATTGATTTAAGTAGATATATAATGATACTTCCTAAAGGATATAGCGGACATAAGCTTTTAGATTATTTAAGAAGCCAAAGAATACAAGCTGAAATGAGTTTTTCTAGAGGTGTGGTTTTAATTTTATCACCATTTAATACTGATTCTGATTTTGAAATAATATATAAAGCTATTTTAGATCTAGAAATGAAGAGTATAATTGGTGAAGCTGAGTCAAAATATTTTATAAATATTCCTATAAAAAATATGGAACCATATGAAGTGTTTAGATTAAAGGGGGAGTGGAAAGAAATTGGTGAATGTGAGGGCAATATTGCCAAAGAGTCAATAATACCATATCCACCAGGAATACCATTAGTTTGTCCAGGAGAGATTATATCACAAGAGGCTATAAATATAATAAAAGATTATATGACGAATGGAAAAACTGTACTAGGAGCAGTAAATAATAAATTACAAGTAATAAGCGACAAACTTAATTAGTTATGAGTTAAAAGTAAATTAAGAGATGTCCTTAACTTTTAATTTTTAGCTTTTAACTCTTAACGGAATATAAGTATTATGATAAAATATAGCTATTTAGAATAACATATGGACAATAAGAAATAAAAAAATAAAGTGCGGGGAGGAATGGAAAGTTATATTATGGAAACAAATATTGTTACCAAACAAAAAGATGAAGTTAAGGTAAAAAAGCCTAAACATTATAAAGTTGTTATGTATAACGATGATTACACAACAATGGAATTTGTTATAAATGTATTAGTGGTTGTGTTTAATAAAAATATTATAGAAGCTGAAAAAATAATGTTGGATGTACATGAAAGAGGTAAGGGGATAGCAGGGATATATAGTTATGATATTGCATTTACGAAAGTTAGTGTTGCAATGTCAATGGCTAAAGAAAAAGGCTTTCCATTTAAGCTTACTGTAGAGGAGGCGTAGATATGAAAATCACCAATGAAGTTAATTTAATATTGCTCAAAGCATATCAGGAGGCAAAAGAAAGAAATAGTGAATATATTACTCCAGAGCATCTGTTATATGCAGCAACATTTAATGGCAGCGTTGAATATGCTATTAAAGAATGCGGCGGAAGCTTAGAAAACTTAAGATATAATCTAAGTACTTATATAAAAACATATATTAATAAAATTGGTCAAGGAGAACCACAGGAAAGTATTGAATTTCAAAAAGTTATATTAACAGCTGATGAACAGGTAAAATATAGTGGTAAAGACGCTATTGATGTAGATCATATAATTTCAGCAATTTTTAATTTAGAGGAGAGTTATGCTAGATATTATTTGGAGCAGGAAGGTATTACAAGAAGGGATTTATTGTATATTTTATGCCATAGTTTAGAAGACACAGTTCAAGATTCTTATGAAGATGAAGCAAAAGAAAATTCAGGTGAAGAAGAATCATTAGAATCTGTTGAGCAGGAGCATAATGATACTAAGAAAAAAGAAGATGCATTCCTTAATAAGTTTACAATAAATCTTATTGAAAAAGCAAAGGAAGAAAGTGAACCTTTAGTAGGACGCGAGGATATCATAGAACGAAGTATCCAAATTCTCTGCAGAAGAGTAAAAAATAATCCTATTCATGTAGGAGAATCTGGTGTTGGAAAGACAGCTATTACGTTGGGTCTTGCAAAACTTATAAGTGAGAATAAAGTGCCAGAAAAATTAAAAGGAAGCGCTATATTTTCTCTAGATATAGGATCAGTGATAGCAGGTACCAAGTACAGAGGGGATTTTGAAGAGAGAATTAAAAGAATTTTAGATTTAATTGAAAAGAAAGATAAGCCAATTGTTTATATAGATGAAATTCATAATATTGTAGGAGCTGGAGCTCTAAATGGTGGGGCTTTAGATGCATCTAATTTATTAAAGCCATATCTTACAGATGGAAAAATTAGATTTATTGGGGCTACTACTTTTGATGAATATAAAAAGTTTTTTGAAAAAGATAAGGCATTAAGCAGAAGATTTCAAAAGATAGATGTTAAAGAACCGTCTATTAAAGAAGCAATAGAGATACTTAATGGTCTAAAAGGTAATTATGAAGAATATCATAATGTAACTTATACAGATGAGGCTATAAGTGACGCTGTAACTTTGACTGATAAATATATAAATGATAAATATTTACCAGATAAAGCCATAGATATTATAGATGAAGCTGGAGCATATGTTAGAATGCATAATGAAAACCTCGAGGAAAAAATTGTGGTAGACAGAAAAACTATTGAGGAAATAATCTCAAAAGTCTGCAGTATTCCAAAGCAGACAGTAGAGAGCAGCGAAATTAATTCATTAAAAAATCTTGAAGAAAAATTAAAGGAAAACATATTCTCACAAGACAAAGCCATTGAAGAAGTGGTAAGATGTATAAAAATGTCTAGATCTGGATTAAATGAAGAAGATAAACCAGTAGCATCCATGCTATTTGTAGGGCCCACTGGAGTAGGAAAAACTGAGATTGCAAGGTGCCTTTCAAAGATGCTTGGAATAGAGCTTATTAGATTTGATATGAGCGAATACATTGAAAAGCATGCAGCTGCAAAACTTATTGGATCACCTCCAGGATATGTAGGTTATGAAGAAGGGGGACTATTAACAGATGCAATAAGAAAGACTCCTCATTGTGTATTGCTATTAGATGAAATTGAAAAAGCACATGAAGACATTTTAAGCGTGCTGCTACAGGTTATGGATTATGCAACTCTTACAGATAACAAAGGTAGAAAAGCTGACTTTAGGAATGCAATAATTATAATGACTTCTAATGCGGGGGCAAGAAATATAGGTAAAAAGCTTATAGGGTTTGGAGAAAGAGAAGTTAAAGGCGAAGCTATAATGGAAGAAGTTAAGAAATTCTTCACACCTGAATTTAGAAATAGGTTAGATAAGATAATTGTATTTAACAGTATGAGTGATTCTATGGCAGTTAATATTGCTAAAAAGCAGTTAAATGATTTTAAAATTAAGCTTGAAGGTAAGAATATTAAAATTAAATTTAGCGATGAATGTGTTGATTATGTTGCGAAAACAGGCATATCGGATGAATTTGGCGCTAGAGAAATTGCAAGAGTCGTCGCCTCTAAGATAAAACCATTGTTAGTGGATGAAATTTTATTTGGGAAATTGAGTAATGGAGGAGAATGTACAATTAAGTTAGTAGATGAGGAATTTAAATTGACAATAAATTAGAGCCAAAATGAAAAAGCATAACTATAAGTTATAAGATATCTTAGTGTTAATTTGCTTAATAAGGTACATGAAAATAAATAACAGGTCCAAAGCTGATATAGAAAGTAGGCTGGCAGATGGACTTGTTATTTTTTTTATTGTGCGTAATTTTAGGTAAAAATATTAATGAATAAAAGCTGAAATTAAAGGTTAATATATTTAATGATAAAGAAAAAACTTTAAACTAAAAGAGGAGGTGAACTATTGCAAAGCCGTATAATGACTTTGACAATAGAACATTGGAATGGAAGATAAGAAAATAATTTGTAAAGACTGTGGAAAAGAATTCGATTTTACAGTAGGAGAACAAGAATTCTATAAAGAAAAGGGATTTGAAAATGATCCTGTAAGATGTGGGGAGTGTAGAAGGGCTAAAAAGCAGCAAAGTAGGTAATCAGCATAAGTTTTGTTGATTTATTTGGGAGCTATAAAACGTGTTTTATAGCTCTTTTAAATTTATATATTAATATAGAAAATTGTTTTAAGAATTCAGATAATGAAAAAAATATAACTAAAATTAAAAAGATATGAAAATTATATTGGATTTTTTGAACATTTGCTAGTATAATATAGAGAAAGATTTAAATTATTAAATTATAACAAAATACGAATTCTATTTTGGATTATTTTAATTATAATGTACATTATAATTAATCAAATACTTATATTAAAAAAATGGTGATAAGGAATAGTATATAAGAGTTAACTTTTAAGAGAGCTAGAGTTTGGTGCGATCTAGTAAGTGAGCCTTATGGAAGCAGCCTTTGAATTTTATAGCTGAGAAATAAAAGTTATTATATGTAACTTTTAATTAGGCTATAACGTAATCCTCACGTTATAGAGGTGGAGTATTAATTGTACTCTATCTGAGTGAACAATATTTATATTGTTTATTAGGGTGGTACCGCGAAGCAGTTCCTTCGTCCCTTGTTTGGGATGGAGGATTTTTTTGTCTTTAAAAAAAGAAAAGTAGTTAATTAATTGAATAAATAGGAGGTTATTTTTAATGGAGGAAATACTTGAAATCTTAGAAAAGAATAGCAGATATAGTGACGAGCAAATAGCTGTTATGACAGGAAAAACAGTTGAGGAAGTTAGAGAAGCAATAAGAGATTATGAAGAAAAAAGCATAATAGCAGGTTACACAACACTTATAAATTGGGAAAATACAGGCAGTGAAACTGTTACAGCTTTAATTGAGGTTAAAATAACCCCTCAAAGAGGCGTTGGTTTTGATAAGGTTGCAGAAAGAATATATAATTTTTCAGAAGTTAAGGCATGTTATTTAATGTCAGGAGGCTTTGACCTAACTGTTATTGTTGAGGGAAAGACTATGAAACAAGTAGCACTTTTTGTATCTGAAAAACTTGCAGTGCAAGAATATGTATTAAGCACAGCAACACATTTTGTATTGAAAAAGTATAAGGACCATGGCAAAATATTTAAGGAAAAGAAATTAGATGACAGGGAGGCAATATTCATATGATTTTAGAAGATATGATTCTTGATAATGTCAAGAATATGCCTCCATCAGGCATAAGAAAATATTTTGATATTATAAATGAGATGGATGATGTAATTTCTCTTGGAGTTGGGGAGCCTGATTTTGTTACTCCTTGGAATGTTAGAGAAGCTGGAATTTATTCTTTAGAACAAGGGCACACACATTATTCTTCGAATGCTGGATTTATTGAACTTAGAAGAGAAATATCAAAGTATCTTTATAGGAGATTTGACCTTAATTATAATCCTGAAAATGAGATAATAGTCACAGTTGGAGGGAGTGAAGGTATAGACGTAGCTCTTAGAGCTTTAGTTGGTCCTGGTGATGAGGTTATAGTTCCAGAACCAAGCTTTGTAGCATATAAAGGATGCACAGCATTCACAGGAGCAACCGCAAAGGTATTAAACCTTAAAGTGGAAGATGAATTTAAATTAACTCCTGAAGCCTTAGAAGCAGCTATCACACCTAAAACAAAGGTGGTTATAATACCTTTCCCTAATAATCCAACAGGAGCAATAATGACAAGGACAGAGCTTGCTGGAATAGTAGAAGTGCTTAAGGATAAAGATATCATAGCAATTTCAGATGAGATATATTCGGAATTGTGTTATGGGGAAAAACATGTTTCAATAGCATCTTTTCCTGAAATGAAAGATAAAACTTTAGTTATAAATGGTTTTTCTAAATCATATGCTATGACAGGCTGGAGATTGGGATATATTTGCGGCCATCCAATTCTAATAGAAGCTATGAAAAAAATTCATCAATACGCTCTTATGTGTTCGCCGACAACAGCTCAATATGCAGCCATTGAAGCTTTAAAGAGTGGAGATGGAAGTGTAGAGGAAATGTGCAAGGAATATAATAGGCGAAGAAGAGTTTTATTGAATGGTTTTAGAAAGATGGGACTTGATTGCTTTGAGCCGCTTGGAGCATTTTATATATTTCCAAGCATACAAGCTACTGGGGTAACATCAGATGAATTTTGTGAGCAATTACTCATAAGTGAAAAAGTTTTGGTTATTCCAGGTAACGCTTTTGGAGAATGTGGAGAAGGATTTGTAAGAGTTTGTTATGCTTCATCCATGGATGATATCATGGAGGCTCTAAAGAGAATTGAAAGATTTATTAACAGATTAAAAGAAAAATAGAAAAATAGAAAAGAAGCAGTCTGAATAGTAAGTATTTGGATTGCTTTCTTAATGATAATATAAATTTAGTGTAAAAAAAGTATATTATTTAATTATTTTTGTAAAAATAGTAGACATTTTTAACATAAATATAATATAAAATTACTTGAAATATAGATGAATACTATAGTATAAAAGAAAATAGTATGTACTAATGAGATATAAATGATAAAATATAAGAATATTGACATCATATTCCGAATATATTATTATAAATGTGGAAGCGATACCATAAATCGCACTATGATTTATAATTTAAGAAATAAAAAGAGTAGCTTAAATTAGAAAATACCTTAGAAATATGAATGGGGAATAGTATTTCAGTTTTAGCTTTTAAAAAGCTAAAGATCAGTAAGGTATTTTTTTATATTGTAATGGGGTGGGTTTTATGCCAGTAACAATAAGTGATATAGCGAAGAGAGCGAAAGTCTCGGCGGCAACAGTTTCAAGGGTTCTTAATAATTCGGGATATGTAAAGGAAGATACTAAAGCAAGAATATTAGTAGCAATAAAAGAGATGAATTATACGCCAAGTGCAATTGCTAGGAGCTTATCAAAAAGTGAAACTAATACTATAGGCGTTATTGTTCCTGACATAACTAATGCCTACTTTGGAGAGATAATAAAGGGAATTAGTGAGATAGCTGAAAAAAATAATTTGAATATAATCTTATTTAATACAAATAATTATTTAGATAAAGAGGTACGTGCACTAAACTTACTTAAGGAACAGAGAATTAAAGGAATTATTATGACGCCGGGCTTTGGGGAAGAAAAGTGCAATGATATATATATAAAGACAATAGAGAACTTAAACATTCCGATAGTTTTAGCTTCAGCAGATGTGAGATTTGTAGAACTAAATGGGGTTTTTGTAGATAATGTAAAAGGCGGATTCGATGCAACGAATTTATTGATTAAAGAAGGGCATACTAAAATAGGAATTATGACAGGATTTCTAAGTTCAGAACCTCAAATAGACAGGCTAATAGGTTATCAAAGAGCTTTAAAAAATAGTGATATTCTATTTGATAATAGGTATGTTTATCACGGTGATTTTAAATTAGATAAGGCATATGAATTAACCAAGAAGCTGATTGATGAAAAGGAACCTCCTACAGCACTAATAATCTGTAGTAATATGATGACCATGGGGGTAATAAAGGCTTTAAAGGAGAAAAATAAAGATATACCTAGAGACTTAGCAATAGTAGGATTCGATAAAATAGATTTTTTAGACATAGTAGGACTTAATATTACATATATGGAAGATTGTCCGATTGAATTAGGCAGAGCTTCAATGGAGATGCTTTGTGAAGTTATAGATAATAAGAAGAATAATAATTCAGGGCTTAAAAGGCTGATTATTTCACCACAAATAGTAGCCAGAGGTTCAGAAAAAAGATTAAGGTAAGATATACAATGGGGTATAATCTTGTTTTATAGTTATAGATATCAAACATATAAATTAAATTTATAACTTGCAACCGATATTTTTAATAAGCTATAAGCTGAAATTTATAAGTAATAAATTAAGTTTTGATTTGTTTATCTATTATAATGCTAAAGGTAACATATTTTTAATATAGTACCATATTTATATTAATAAAAGCCCTATTGGATTTAGGTCATGTAAAATTCATGATTTTAAATATTAAATATTAAATATTAAATATTATATTTTAGGAGGAAATTTAATGAAGAAAAAATTATTATCATTATTAGCAGTTTCAGCAGTAACAGTAACATTATTTGCTGGATGTGGATCAAGCGGTACTAAAACAGCTGATCAAGGTACTAGCACTGAAAAAGAATTTAAGGTTGCAATGGTAACTGATACAGGTGGAGTAAATGACCAATCATTTAATCAATCTTCATGGGAAGGCTTACAAAGCTTCGAGAAAAATAATAAAGGAGCTAAGGTAAGTTACTTAGAATCTAAACAAGAATCAGATTATGCTACAAATTTAGATAAATCAGTTGATGGGGGCAATAAGTTAGTATGGGGTATTGGATTTGCAATGGCAGATGCAATATTAAATTCAGCAAAATCAAATCCAGATGTTAACTATGCTATAGTTGATAATGCATACGTAGATCCAACAACAGGTGAAGATAAGACTCCGGCTAATGTTACAGGAGTTATGTTTAAAGCTCAAGAGCCATCATTCATGGTAGGTTATATTGCAGGAAAGACAACTAAAACTAATAAAGTAGGATTTGTTGGTGGTATAACAAGTGGAATTATAGATCAATTCCAATATGGATACCAAGCTGGAGTAGCTTATGCAGCAAAAGAATTAGGAAAAGATATTTCTGTAGATGTTCAATATGCTGAAAGTTTCTCTGATGCTTCAAAAGGAAAAGCAATTGCACAAAAAATGTTCTCTTCAGGATGCGATATTGTATTCCATGCAGCAGGTGGTGCAGGTGTAGGTGTAATTGAAGCAGCTAAGGAAGCAAACAAATTTGCAATAGGTGTTGACCGTGACCAAGCATATTTAGCTCCTGATAATGTTTTAACATCAGCATTAAAATTAGCAAATGTTGCTGTTGAAAATCTTTCAAAAGAAGCTATGAGTGGAACTAAAATTGGTGGGCAAACATTTACTTATGGTTTAAAAGAAAATGCTGTAGGTATTCCAACTGAAAATAAAAATATGGATCCAGAAGTATATAAAGCAGCTATGGCAATTCAAGATAAGATTAAAGATGGTACAATAGTTCCACCTTATAATAAAGAAACTTTTGATGCCTTTGGTAAATAATACTCAAAAAAAGCAATAATATTAAAATACATATGCTTTGCTAACTAGTAAATCCCAGTTAGCAAAGCATATAAATTAAGGGAGGACCTTGTATGGAAATTAGCAAACAATATGCAGTGCAAATGCGTGGGATTACAAAAAAGTTTGGCTCGTTCTGTGCTTTAGATAATATAAATCTTGATATTAAAAAAGGTACAATTCATGCATTGCTCGGAGAAAACGGAGCAGGGAAAAGTACATTAATGAATGTGCTTTACGGATTATATCAAGCTGACCAAGGAGAGATATATCTTAACGGTGAAAAGATAAATATAAAAAATCCTAATATTGCTATTGAGAATGGAATTGGAATGGTTCACCAACATTTTATGTTAGTTGATAATTTTACAGTAACACAAAATATAGTGTTAGGTAGTGAAATTACAAGCAAATTTGGAATGTTAGATATGAAAAAAGCACGTGAGGAAATAGTAAATATAGTTAAAAAATATGGATTAGAAGTGGATCCAGATGCTAAGGTAGAAGATATTTCTGTAGGTATGCAGCAGCGTATAGAAATATTAAAAGCATTATATCGAGGAGCAGATTTATTAATATTAGATGAGCCAACAGCTGTACTTACTCCGCAGGAAATTGAAGATTTAATAGGCATTATGCATAATCTTATTGCTGATGGAAAGACAATAATTATAATTACTCATAAATTAAAAGAAATAAAGGAATCCTCTGATGTTTGTACAATTATTAGAAGAGGACAATATATAGATACTGTTAATGTTAAAGAAGTAAATGAAGATGAACTTGCTACTATGATGGTAGGTCATTCAGTTAAGTTGGTTGTTGATAAAACACCAGCAAATCCAGAAAATGTTATATTTGAAATAGATAATCTAACAGTGAAGGATGAAAGAAAGTTAGATGCAGTTAAAAATTTATCACTTAAGGTACATAAAGGAGAAATCGTTGGTATTGCAGGAATTGATGGGAATGGACAAAAGGAATTAATAGAAGCTATTACATGCCTAACAAAATGTGAAAGCGGTACCATTAAAATAAATGGAGCAGAAATACAAAATACTACAACTGAAAATGTAATTAAGAATAAAGTTGCAACAATACATGAGGACAGACAAAAGCGAGGACTTGTATTAGATTTTACTGTTGCTGAAAATGTAGTAATAGAAAAATACAAAAGTAAGCCATATTGTAAAAATGGTTTCTTAAATAATAATGAAATTATTTCGCATACTAAAGATATGATAAAACAATATGATATAAGACCTGATAACTGTGAATTAGCTCCTGTTAGAGGATTATCAGGAGGAAATCAACAAAAGGTTATTATTGCTAGAGAAGTAGCTAATGATCCAGATTTATTAATTGCGGTGCAGCCAACTCGTGGTTTGGACGTAGGAGCAATAGAATATGTTCATAAAACATTGATTAGAGAAAGAGATAAGGGGAAAGCTGTTCTTTTAGTTTCCTTTGAGCTTGATGAAGTTATGAATGTTTCTGACACTATAGCTGTAATTTATGCTGGAACTATTGTAGACACATTTAAACAAGGAGAAGTTGATGAAAATACAATAGGTTTATTAATGGCGGGAGGTAAACGAAATGAAAACAGTGGCAAAGATTCTTAAAAAGCCAGTTACTTCAACATTTATTGCAATATTTTTTGGATTTTTAGTTTCTGCAATAGTACTTAGTGCAGCAGGGTATAATTCAATGGATGCTTTTAGTGCACTTTTTAATGGAATTTTTTCAAGACCTAAATATATTTCAAATACAGTAATTAAGGCTACACCTATAATTTTAACAGGTCTTAGTGTTGCATTTGCTTTTAAAACAGGCTTATTCAATATAGGAGCTGAAGGTCAATATATTATAGGGACAATTGCTGCAACAATAGTTGGAATAAAGCTAAATTTACCAGCAGTATTAGAGGTTCCAGTAGTAATTTTATCTGGAGTTATAGCTGGAGCAATATTTGGCGGCATCGTAGGAGTACTCAAGGCGAAGTTTGGTATACATGAGGTTATAACGAGTATAATGCTGAATTGGATTGCATTATATTTGTGTAATTTTGTTGTAGCAAGTGATGCATTTCATCAACCAGATTCAACAAGTACTTTTATGATTAATGAATCTGGGTTCACTTCAATATTGAGCAATTGGAAGACTTCAGATGCTGGAATTAAAACACTTTCAAATACTCCATGGCTTTCTGAAGTGCTAATAAAAACTGATGTAAATATTGGAATTATAATAGCAATCATAATGGCGGTAGTAATATCAATATTATTATATAAATCTACTAAAGGATACGAGTTACGCGCAGTTGGATTAAATAAGGATGCAGCTGAATTTGCAGGAATAAATGTTAATCGTAATATAATACAATCAATGGTAATTGCAGGTGCACTATCAGGACTTGCAGGTGCGTTGATTATTACTGGAACTGCACCGCATAAACTATCTACTTTGGCAGCTTTTGAAAACTATGGCTTTAATGGATTATCAGTTGCATTGATTGCAGGAAGTTCACCAATTGGATGTATATTTGGCGGATTACTTTATGGAGGCCTATTATATGGAGGGCAATCCGTACAATCTGCTATAGGTGCACCATCAGAAATAATAAATATTATGATAGGTACCATAGTATTCTTTGTCGCATTGACTAGAATAGTACCTATTTTAGCCGATAGACTTGTGAAGAGAGGTGAAAAGAATGCTAAGTAGCATAACATTATTAATAGGTATTACATTAATGTATTCTGCACCATTAATTTTTGGAGCGTTAGGAGGCGTTGTTTCTGAGCGATCTGGAGTCGTAAATATTGGGATCGAAGGTATGATGACTATAGGTGCTTTTACAGGTGCAGCAGTAGGATACTATTCTGGTAACGCGTGGTTTGGATTCCTAGCAGCAGGAATTGCAGGTGGAATAATGGCTTTATTACATGCGGTAGCTTCAGTAACATTTAATGCAGACCAAACAATCTCAGGTATTGCTATAAATCTACTAGGTTCCGGTTTTTCTCTATTTTTATGTAGGCTGTTATTTGAAGGTGCTACTATGACTAAGCCAGTTCCTGTTAAATTACCAAAGGTATTTGGTGTGGACATCACAGTTATCTTAGCAATAATAATCACAATAGTTGTATGGTTCATTTTATACAGAACAAAATGGGGACTTCGTGTTCGTGCTGTAGGAGAGCATCCAGCAGCAGCAGATACTCTTGGAATAAGTGTAACAGGAATCCGTTATGCATGTGTTTTGATTTCTGGAATATTATCAGGATTTGGTGGAGCTGCTATGACGCTTGCAATAATAGCTCAATTTACTCCAACAGCAATCAGTGGGCAAGGCTTTATTGCATTAGCAGCAGTTATTTTCGGAAAATGGACTCCACATGGTGCATATGGAGCATGTTTATTGTTTGGATTTGCACAGGCTCTAACAGTTGTGTTAGGTGGAGGAAGTTTTGCAATACCATCACAAATACTTGCGATGTTACCATATATTTTAACAATTGTAGTTTTAATTCTTTTCGTTGGAAGATCAGTTGCACCTAAAGCAGATGGAGTGCCTTACGAAAAAGGAACACGTTAGTCAGTTTACAATTAACAGTTTATTTGAAGAAAAGCTTTCAGCTTTTTTTCAAATATATATTATATAAAGTGAATTTAGGCAGATTAATTTAAGAATTTCATTGGAAATTTGTAATATTATTAATATGTGTAAGTAAAAAATAAAGTTGAGGAGTAAATGAATATGGATATAGCTAGATATATAGATCATACAATATTAAAGCCGGAAGCTACTGCTGAGGATGTAAAGAGACTTTGCTTAGAAGCAAAGGAATATAATTTTGCATCTGTTTGTGTAAATACATGTTACACAAAGTTAGTCAGCACTGAACTTGCAGGAAGCAGTGTTAAAACATGTGTAGTTGTTGGTTTCCCATTAGGAGCTATGACTAAGGAAGCAAAAGCATTTGAAACTACAGAGGCTATCAAAAATGGTGCAAACGAAATAGATATGGTTATAAATGTAGGTGCATTGAAGGCTAAAAATTATGACTGTTTAAAAGAAGATATAGAAGCAGTAGTGAATGCGGCTGCAGGAAGAGCAATAGTTAAAGTTATTATTGAAACATGTTTATTAACTGATGAAGAAAAAGTTAAGGCTTGTGAAATTTCAAAAGAAGCTAAAGCTGATTTTGTAAAGACATCAACAGGATTTTCAAGTGGTGGAGCAACAAAAGAAGATATTGCTCTTATGAGAAAGACTGTAGGACCTGATATGGGGGTAAAAGCATCTGGGGGAATAAGAGATTTTAAGACAGCTATGGATATGATAAATGCAGGTGCAAGCAGAATAGGTGCAAGCGCTAGTATCGCTATAGTTAAAGAAAGTAAATAAATTTTAAAAATGCACAATTGGCAATGAACAGTTAAAGATGAAAAGCCATGGGCTTTTCTAAAAATAAAAGATTATGAAATTACAAAGTAATTTCATAATTAATTATCAATTGTACATTGTCAATTGTCAATTGAAAGAAGGTGTTTCTATGAAAATGATTGATATAATAAGCAAAAAAAGAGCGGGCTTGGAACTTACAACAGAAGAGATAAACTTTTTCATAAAAAATTATACCAATGGAAGTATTCCAGATTATCAGGTGTCAGCACTTCTTATGGCAATTTGTTTTCAAAAAATGAATATGAGAGAAACAAGCGATCTTACTATGGCTATGGTAAATTCAGGAGATATCCTTGACTTATCTAACATCGAGGGAATAAAAGTTGATAAACACAGTACTGGAGGAGTTGGTGATACTACAACATTAGTACTTACACCAATGGTTGCAGCACTTGGTATTCCTGTTGCAAAAATGTCAGGAAGAGGTCTTGGTCATACTGGTGGTACAATAGATAAATTAGAATCATTTGAAGGGTTTTCAGTTGAAATCAGTGAAGAACAATTTATTAAGAATGTAAATAATAATAAAATAGCTATAATGGGGCAAACAGCTGATTTGGCACCAGCAGATAAAAAGCTGTATGCTTTAAGAGATGTTACAGGAACAGTTGAAAATATATCACTTATATCATCGAGTATAATGAGTAAAAAAATTGCTGCAGGAGCAGATGCTATTGTATTAGATGTTAAAATTGGTGATGGAGCATTTATGAAATCTTATGAAAATGCAAAGGAACTTGCAGAGGCCATGGTTAACATAGGAAAGAATGTTAATAGGAATACAGTTGCAGTAATTTCTGATATGGATCAGCCTTTAGGATTTGCAGTTGGAAATGCACTAGAGGTTAAGGAAGCAATAGATACATTAAATGGTGTTGGTCCTGAGGATTTATTAGAATTATGCTTGACACTCGGAAGTAATATGGTAGTGCTTGCGAAAAAAGCTGAAACTGTAGAAGAAGCTAGAAAGATGCTTGTTAAGGTAATAGAAGATAAATCTGCACTTAACAAATTAAAAGAATTTGTTGCATCGCAAGGTGGAAATCCAAAGCAGGTTGAAAATACAGAACTTTTACCAAAAGCTAAATATATTGTGGAAGTTAAGAGTGAAAAAGAAGGATATGTTTCAAAGATAGATTCACAGCACATAGGACTTATAGCAATGGAACTTGGAGCAGGAAGAGCAACAAAAGAAGATAATGTGGATTTAGCAGTTGGCATAGTTTTAAATAAAAAGAGAGGCAATAAGGTTTCAGTTGGTGAAACTTTAGCGTATATACATGCAAATGATGAAAGCAAAATAGAAAAGGCAAAGAAAGATATAATTGGAAGTTATCATATAACAAGCGAAAATAGGGAAGCGGTTCCATTAATTTATGGAGTCGTTAGATAGTTAACAAGTAACAATTAGCAGTTGAAAGTTCGAAGAACAAAATATAAAATTTTGATTTTCCATTTTCCTTTGGAATTTAAAAAATATATTTTAAGAAACGATTTTGGCTTTATCCTTAACTGCAAACTGTGCACTGATAACTGTAAACTGAAGAAAGGGGTGTTTTGTAAATGATAGATAGAGTAATATGGATAGTTTTAGACAGCGTAGGAATGGGAGAAATGCCAGATGCTGAAAAATTTGGAGATGTTGGTGCTAATACAATAGGAAATATTTCTAAGGCAGTTGGTGGATTGAATTTACCTAATATGGTGGAATTAGGACTTGGAAACATAGAAAATATTAAAGGTGTAGAAGCTTCAAAAGCACCAATAGGATGTTATGCTAGATTTAGAGAAGCATCTAATGGTAAAGATACAACAACAGGTCATTGGGAAATGGGAGGCGTTATATCAGAAAAGGCATTTCCAACTTACCCCAATGGTTTCCCAAAAGATGTAATAGAAAAATTCGAGAAATTAACAGGAAGAAAAGTTATAGGAAATAAGCCATCTTCTGGTACAGTAATACTAGATGAACTTGGTGAAGAGCAAATGAAAAGTGGCAGTCTTATTGTTTATACATCAGCAGACAGTGTATTCCAAATAGCTGCTCATGAAGATGTAGTGCCATTAGAGGAATTATACAAAATTTGTGGAATTGCAAGAGAAATGTTAACTGGAGAACATGCTGTTGCAAGAGTAATAGCTAGGCCATTTATTGGAAAGCCAGGAAACTTTACTAGAACACCAAATAGAAGAGATTTTTCATTATTACCACCATATGATACTGTTTTGAATAAAATAAAAAATGCTGGATTAGATGTTATTGGTGTTGGTAAGATAGAAGATATATTCTGTGGTCAGGGTATAACAGAAGCAATTCATACTAAAGATAATATGGATGGAGTAGATAAAACCTTAGATTATATGAAAAAGGATAACAAGGGTTTAATATTTACTAATCTTGTTGATTTTGACATGAAATGGGGACATCGCAATGACTTTAAATCTTATGCAAAAGGTTTAGAAGAATTTGACGTAAGACTTAAAGAAATTATAGATACGATGAAAGAAAGCGATATCTTATTTATAACAGCAGATCATGGCTGCGATCCTACTATGCCAGGAACTGATCACAGCAGAGAGCATGTCCCATTTTTAGCATATGGAAAACAATTAAAAGAAAATGTTAATTTAGGTACTAGAAATTCTTTTGCAGATATGGGGCAAACAGTAGCAGAAGTATTAAAAGTTGAAAGAATAAACAATGGAGCAAGCTTTTTAGAGCAGTTGACAGTTTAAGGTTAATACCTTACAGTTAAAGAACAAACTAAGATAGAGTTTAAAAAATATATACTTACTAGAAGGTAAAAGCATATTAATATATAAGAAAGAGTTTGTAAATTGCAGATACTGTTAGATGTAAAATGTAAACTGATTTAAGGGGTGGGATTTTATGGATTATGAAAGACTTATAAAGACAGCTTTAGAGTATAGAAACAGAGCGTATTCACCTTATTCTAAATTTAAAGTGGGAGCAGCAGTGCTTTTTGAAAGTGGAAAGATTTATGGAGGATGCAATATAGAAAATGCATCTTTTGGTGCTACAAATTGTGCTGAAAGAACCGGTATATTTAAAGGAATATCAGAGGGAGAAACAAAAATAAAGGCTATAGCAGTAGTTGGAAGTTTGGAAGAATACACATATCCTTGTGGTATTTGTCGTCAAGTAATTGTAGAATTTGGCGATGAAGATGTAAAAATAATAATAGCTAAAAATGAAAAAGAGTATATGGTAAAAGACATGGATGATATTTTACCAGGAGCTTTTAAAAAAGATGCATTAGGAAAACTTTAAACTGAATAAATTTGGAGGTATACAATGAGTATTCATATTAACGCACCAGAAGGTGCTATCGCAGAAAGCGTATTATTACCAGGAGATCCTTTAAGAGCAAAATTTATTGCAGAAACATTTTTGGAAAATGCAGTATGTTATAATGAAGTTAGAGGAATGTATGGTTTTACAGGAACATATAAAGGAAAAAGAGTTTCTGTTCAGGGAACAGGAATGGGAATACCATCAATTTCAATATATGTTAATGAATTGATTCAAAGTTATGGAGTTAAGAATCTTATAAGAGTTGGAACTTGTGGTGGATATAGTGAAAAAGTTAAAGTTAGAGATCTTATAATAGCTATGTCAGCTTCAACAGATTCAAATTTAAATTTAGTAAGATTCCAAGGAAGAACATTTGCTCCAACAGCAAGTTTCGATTTATTAAAACCTGCCTATGATGTTGCAGTTGAAAAAGGTTTTGATCCGAAGGTTGGAAGTATATATAGTTCAGATGTATTTTATGGTGATGATACTGAAGACTGGAAGAAATGGGCTAAGTTTGGATGCTTAGGAGTAGAAATGGAAGCAGCAGCATTGTATACAATTGCAGCTAAATTTGGAGTTAACGCGTTAGCCCTACTTACAGTAAGTGATCATTTTGTAACTGGAGAAATTACAAGTGCAGAAGAAAGACAATTAACATTTACAAACATGATGGAAGTTGCGCTTGAGACAATAGTAAAATCAGATAAATAGTAATTAAATAGATAATAAACTAAAGAAGATTCGTACTTGATTTATGTGTTTGCTAATTTTGGAAATTAACGATCATCCTAAACTATAAGACGGATCTTCTATTTTTATGTTAAAAAGTAAGAAATAACGCATTCATTGTAAACAAAAAATAAGAAACTAGCTACTAACTAATCTCTTATTTTTATTTAGTGGGTATATAAGGGTTTGATTATACTGAAATTTAGGGATAATTTCAATATGCTAAATATCTTATCACTATTACATTATATGACATAATATAAACTTTTTCAACGATTGAAATAGGAAAAAATTCATTATAAAGATAAATATTTTAGTACAATTGATATTTTGACTATAATATACAAATAAAGGTAATATGAGTTGGTATTTTTATTTGGGTATAATAATATAAATAAAAATATTATATTTACTATACAAGGTATGTGTTTATTATTTATAATTGTTTTTGATAATGATTAAAATTTAGAAATATGAGGTATAAAGTAATATGAACATACAAATATTTGGGACCAAGAAATGTTTTGATACCAAAAAAGCAGAGCGTTTCTTTAAAGAAAGAAATATAAAATTTCAATTTATCGATTTAAATGAGAAAGCTATGAGCAAAGGTGAGTTTAATAGTGTACTTAATTCTGTAAGTATTAATGATTTAATAGATACTAAATCAAAAGAGTATACAAAACTAAATTTTAATAATATACGAAGTGCTGAAGTAAAAACTGAATTATTATTAAAAAATCAAAAGGTTATTAAAACACCTGTGGTTAGAAATGGTAAGGAAGCAACCGTTGGATATAATTCGGATATTTGGAATAAGTGGATAGAAGAACAATAAAACTTCTTAAGATATAAATTATTATTTAATTCTTAAGTCAAAAGAATGTATACTATATAAATATTTTTACAATACTAAAATTGAAGTTAATATCAGTAGATTTTAGAAAGGATGAAAATATTTATGGCAAAAGCAGGAATGAGAAGACCAGATCCAAGTGAACCACATGGAACAGAAAGTAATCATAAAATGAATTATAAAAAAAATGATGTAAGGAATGTTCCTGGAGAAATTCAAGGGAAAGCTAAAACAGGGAATAAGAAAGCATCACCTATAGAGTAAAATTATATAAAAAAGGATGAAATTTATTTTTATTTCATCCTTTTTTATATATCAAGGATATACTCTAACACATTGCTAATAAAGTAATGTTCCTATGATGGTAATTTCTATATGAGTAAATAGTTAAATAAGTGTAAGTAAATGTGCTATTTTTGTTATTACTAACATTAATTAAAATTCAAAGAATTTTTTACAAAAAATAAAAAATATAGAATAATATAATTTAATTGAGCATATTTTCTAAAAAACTTTAATTGCAAAATTTGTTTTCAATAATAATGTAGAATTAGATTATTGTTAATTATATTATGGTCTAATAAATCAGGTGAATTATGGTGGAATTTGTTTTGAATAATAATATTTTATTTCAAAACAGTTAAAATTATTATCGAAATATACGATAATAAACTAATATTACATTTAGAAGTAAAAAATAGGGTATGATGGGTGTGAGAGTGAATGGATGAAAATAATACAAGGGTAGTAAGCTTTAATCAGTTAGAAGAAGGCATGATATTAGCAAAAGATGTAGAACAAAATGGAAGGGTATTACTAAAAAAAGATATTCCAATAAATAAGCAGATGATAAAAAGGATACAAGGTTTGTTATTTATTGGAAACGCAATAATATATGATAGAAAAGTACAAAAGAATATTATTAAAAAGAAAGAACCTAATAAAGTAGAAGAGGAATTTAAAGAGATAGCTTTAAAGCTGCCTAAAACGTTTAGACAATTAATGAATGAAAATGGAGCAGCTATGAATGAAATTAGAGAGTTTTCTCAAAAAATTCAGAGTGAATTAAAACCAAGCAGCTTAGTTATAAAAAACATAGTGCTTTATGGAAGTGGGACAGACTCCATTTATAGGCATGGAGTGAATGTTGCAGCATTAAGTGCTCTTTTAGGAAAATGGCTGGAACTTGATAAAGCGCAGTTAAATTTGTTAGTTTATTCTGCAATTCTACATGATTTTGGAAAGACTAAAATAGATAGAGAAGTGTTAGATAAAGAAGCAGCTTTAACCCCAAAAGAATTAAAGGTAATAAAAACTCATGCACAGGTAGGGTATAAATTTATAAAGAATATTTCATTTTTGGACAAGGCGGTAAGTTATGGTGTTCTAATGCATCATGAAAGAGTAGATGGTTCTGGATATCCATTGGGGTTAAAAGGAAAAGAGATACATCAATTTGCAAGAATTATTGCTATAGCAGATGTATTTGACGCAATAAATTCAGATAGAACATATAAGAAAAAAAAGCTACCATTTGAAGCCTTGCAGATAGTTAAAGATGAAGGCCTTGGGAAATTAGACTATGAATATGTAAAAGTATTTCTAGAACATATAGTGGGTTATTATATAGGAGAGGAAGTATTATTAAATACGAACGAAAAATGCAAGATAATACTGATGAATGTAAATGATTTAGAAAAACCTCTTATATTAAAAAATGATAAATTTATAGACTTAGCTAAGGAAAAAGATTTATATATTAAAGAAATATTATTTTAAAGGTATAATTGCAGCAATAGGGGGAAAGTTTTATGAAGAATAAAAAGGAATTGGTAAACGTACAAGAATTGAAATCAGGAATGGTCATTACAAAAGATGTTATAAAGAATGGAAATCTTCTAATAAAAGAAGGATCAGTTGTAAATGAGGAGCTAATTGCTCGATTAAATAAGGCATATTTTCTTGAAAAGATTGAAGTCAATGTGCCCGAAGAAGTAATAGCACAAAATACTAAAGAAGCAGAAATGAAAAAGGTAGAAGAAACGTTTAAAGAAATAAGTTCAGAGCTAAAAGATATGTTTTTAAAATTGAGTAGAGTTAAGGAAAATAGAGTTAATGATCTTAGAATATTTTCAGAAAAAATCCAAAGGGAGTTAAAGTCTGCTGAAATTGTTATAAGCAATGTCGTCTTTAGGGGGAGTGGAGATGATCCAATATATAGACATGGGGTAAATGTTGCAGCCCTAAGTGCTCTTTTAGGAAAATGGATTGGACTGGAACAATCAAAAATAAACTTACTAATCTATTCAGCATTATTGCATGATTTTGGTATGACTAAATTAGATTTAAAGATTCCAGAAAAACCTGATATTTTAATACAAGGAAGATATAATGATGTAAAACAGCATACTAAAATAGGATATAAACATGTTGATGGTATTCCATTTTTAGATAAATCTGTAAGTTATGGAGTGCTTATGCATCACGAACGAGAAGATGGATCTGGCTATCCACTTGGAATAACTGGAGAAAAGATACATTGCTTTGCAAAGATCATTGCAATTGCAGATGAACTTGATGTAATGAACTCGGATGAAAAATATAGAAATAAAAGAGGCCCGTTTGAGATTTTAGAGATAATTAAAGAAAAGAGCTTAAACAAATTAGATTATGAATATTCAAAAGTATTTTTAGAACATATAGCTAATTATTACATGGGTGAAGATGTATTACTAAGTACAGGGGAAAAAGCTAAAATACTGCAGATAAATGTAAATGACTTATCTAAGCC
Source organism: Clostridium sp. DL-VIII (assembly GCF_000230835.1). Taxonomy (NCBI): domain Bacteria; kingdom Bacillati; phylum Bacillota; class Clostridia; order Eubacteriales; family Clostridiaceae; genus Clostridium; species Clostridium sp. DL-VIII. The sequence goes on along the minus strand of NZ_CM001240.1, from coordinate 5,131,198 downwards.
GTTATTATTAAAAGATGGTGAGTTTATAGATTTAAGTAAAAATAAAGATATATACATAAAGGAACTAGTATTAAGCTAGAATTAAATAATTGATTGAGGTTTAAATATTAAAGGAATAATGAAATGGGTAGTCCTGATGTTTGCCTGCTATAAAATATAAGAGGATTTATACAATTGTATTTTAAACGCAGCATTGTTTAATAGAAGGCTACCCATTTTTATAATATGAATATATTTATATAATTATTAACATATAAATATAAGTTAAAACTTGTAATTTTCAGATGATATAAATTAATAAACAGCTCTCAATAAATTATGGCTGAAAAGTGATAAGTCTAGCTTACATGTTGTATATTTATATTAATTATTCTATATCTTAACTTATAATTATCATGAATTTAAAACGAATAATTTATATTATAATTAGAATAGTACTCATAAAATATAAGGTATATATAAAATTATAAGAAAGGATTGTAGAAGCATGAGTAAAGAAATAAAGTCGTCAAGGATATATTCGGATTTAGATTTTGAATTTAGAGATGTTAACAAATATATTTCACAAAGTCATTATAAAGAAGAAATGTCAAGCAAGGTAGAACCATATTTAAAGGAAAATTTAAAAAAAGGATATATTTCAGGAGTAAATAATATAAAACTTTATTATGAAAAATATATAGTGGAAAACTCAAAAGCAGGTGTCGTTATATGTCATGGATTTGGCGAGTTTACAGAAAAGTATAATGAAGTTATCTATTATCTTATGAGAGAAGGATATTCGGTTTTTATTCTTGAACATAGAGGGCATGGACGTTCTCAAAGGCTTGGAATGGATGAGTACCAAATTAATGTTGAACGGTTCAATTATTATGTGGATGATTTTAAGAAATTTATAGATGAGATTGTTTTTCCTCAAAATGAAAATAAGAGTTTATTTTTATTTGCTCATTCAATGGGAGGAGCAATAGGAACTGTTTTTTTAGAGTCTTATACTAAATATTTTAAAGCAGCGGTACTTAGTTCTCCGATGTATGAAATAAATACAGGAAAAGTGCCTAAAGTATTAGCCAATGTTGTTGCAGGAGGAATGAAGCTTTTGGGGAAAGGAATTAATTATCTTCCAGGGCAATTGCCGTACAGGGATAAAAAAATGTTTTCTAGCAGATCTACCAGCTGTAAGGAAAGGTATGACTATCTGCAGGAGAAAATTAGAAATAATAATTGTTATCATAGTGGAGGATCTTCTGCAATATGGTATCTTGAAAGTTTAAAGGCAACTAGAAAACTAATTAAGAAGGAGAATGTTTTAAAAGTAAAAATACCAGTGTTATTATTTCAAGCAGAACATGATACTCATGTTATTCCAAGGGCACAAAATAAGTTTTCAACTTATGCTGAAAATTGTGAACTAGTTTATGTAAAAGACTCTAAGCATGAAGCTTATTTTGAAAAAGATGGGATTTCATTCCCTTTTTTTAATAAAATTTTGGCTCAACATCAAAATATGTTCTTGACAGCTTAAGCTGTCAAGAAATGGTTATTACATTCTAATAAAATTCTTCCTTTGTAGTAGTCTTTATTCCTTGTAAAATAGTGTCTGCGTTGAATTGCTTTAATTTTACCGTTTCTACCTTCAACAGCGGCATTGGTATATCTACAATGATGATAGTTAATTATTTCTTGTCTCCAGTTTTCAAAAGTAACCAAAGCACGTTCTACCTCAGGTATATTTAGTGAATGTCCTTTTTTACACCATTTATCAAATACATTTGTTGCCTGTATAACACTTGAACAACAGTCATACCACTCAATAAGTTCCTCTTTCCACTCATATACTGCTTTTAGGTCAGGTGATAATGACAACAACTGCTGGAGCATCTCAACCTCTTTTGATGTAAGATATTCATTCCGTTTTTCAAGTACTGATTTATTTCTTTTCAATACTGTCCGTGCCGCAGGAGTTAAATCACAACTTATGCGTTTTCTTACGCCTCTAAGAGCTTCCATAGCATAGCTATTAACATGAAACCTATCCGCAATACGTATAGCATCTGGGTATACTTCTTTTGCAAATGTGTGATAATATGGAGCCAAATCCATTACTATAGCAAAAGGTCGGAGCTCAAAAAGTTCTGGATTTACAGTCTTATGACTTCTAAGCTCTTCAAGTTTTCTTCCTGGAATTATTTCAAGTAATGTTCCGTTACGAAGGTCATGAATTCCAGTATTATAACTATGTCCTTTCCTTATAGCAAAATCATCCATTCCAAGTATAAGCTTGTTAGTGTTAGAACTTTCTAATATAACTTTTGCTTGCAATTGTGGAACAACATAGTCAATATAATTTTTATATATTCTTTCAACTGTAGAATATGGTATTTTCAATGTTCTAGCACAGTGAATAACCGTTGCTCCTGGTACTTTAGTTGCAATAAACTCTTGAAATTCATTAGTATAACGACTCTTTCCAGTCAGGAATGAATATTGCCATGAAAAAGAGGCATTACAATCCTTACAGGACATTCTTATTTTAGGAACCTTTAATATTACCTCGTTTTGAAATATAGGAAGATGCCTTACTCTTCTAATTCCAGATGAGCCTCGTCTTATTATTTTAAAACTCTTACAGCACGGACAAGGTTGAGTATATTCTGTAGGTTGGATTTCAATACAAATTCTATCTTCAAAACCATAGATAAAATTGATAACATTTATTCCTTGTAAATTTAATATATTAGTGATATCCTGTAATTGCATTTAAACTCCTTCAATTCTATTGGATTAGTCACTTATAGAATACAGGAATTTGAATGCATTTTTCATTTAATTTTATAATTATTTTATGTCAAGCACAGTTTTTAGTGTTGAGCCAAAATTTTATCTTTTTATGATAGAAATATTTAAGAACAAAATCTAAATTGCAGATTTTGTTCTTAAATATAAAAATATTAATTATATATAGAAATGTTATCTTAGAAATTGTTCAAGTATATCAGTACCAGTAGGCTTAGTTCCATCAATTATATCATTATATTCATCTAATCTTTTAGTTTCTTCTTCAGTTAAATTTGTGTTTGAACGTTTTTTGTCCATCAAACATTTAAAATCAGCATATTTCTTATCTCCAAGTCTTCCTTTAATAATACAGTCAATAAGTGAATGCAAAGTTTTCTTTTGATCTTCTGAAAGGGTTTCGCCTTTATCTTTACATTTCTTAATTTCTTGGAGCTCCTTTTTTTGTTCAGCAGAAAGATACTTATGGTTTTTTTCATTAAAGATATCAAATCCTTTAGATTTGCCATCTTTATGAGCATAAGATATTTGATTTTCAAAATTAGAGTAACTGAAATATGTATATGCTGATGCTGATTTAGAAGCAAGAGCTAAACAATTAATCATAACTAAAGAAGTTACTATATATTTTATATTTTTCTTATTCATTTGCATACCTCCGTAAAAATTCAATTTCAAAGTTAGTATGCACATAAATAAAAAAAATATTACTTTATTTTTCAATATAATCAATATAGTTATTGATGCATAAATTAATAATAGAGATAAATAGTAGCAGAATTAGATTGATAGAAATATATATTTTGGTGTTATATGGGAAAAAATGTAACAAGAGTGGTATAATATATGAGGATAAAAGGAGATAAGTTTATGAATTCGTGGATTTCAGAAAGTATATTTTATGAATTTTACACATTAGGAGTTTGTGGTGTATTAGAGCCTAAGAAAATTTATAAAAATGAAAATAGAATTTCTAAAATTGAAAAGTGGATACCACATTTAAAAGAAATGAGTGTTAATGCTGTTTATTTTACACCAATTTTTGAATCCAGTTATCATGGTTATGATACTAAAGATTATTATAAAATAGATAAAAGACTTGGAACAAATAAAGACTTTAAAGAAGTGTGTGTGAAGCTTCATGAAAATGATATAAAAATAATATTAGATGGAGTATTTAATCATGTAGGAAGGGAATTTTGGACATTTAAGGATGTTCAAATTAATAAAAGGAATTCTAGATATTGCGGTTGGTTTGCAGATTTGAATTTTGATAGTAAAAGTCCTTTTGGGGATGAGTTCAGTTATAAGTCTTGGAACGGATGTTATGAACTAGTAAAGCTTAATTTAAAAAATCAAGAAGTTATAGATCATTTATTACAAGCTGTAGGGACATGGATAGATGAATTTGATATAGATGGTTTAAGGCTGGATGCAGCGGATAGCATTGATTTTGAGTTTTTTAAGACTTTAAAAAAATTCACTGAAAGTAAAAAAAATGATTTTTGGCTTATGGGAGAAGTCATTCATGGAGATTATAATAGATGGGCAAATTCAGAAAGCTTAGATTCAGTAACAAATTATGAATGCTATAAAGGAAATTACTCAAGTCATAATGATAAAAATTATTTTGAAATTGCATATTCATTAAATAGATTATTTGGAAGAAATGGATTATATAAAAATCTATGTTTATATAACTTTGCTGATAATCATGATGTAAGCAGGCTCGCTAGTATTTTAAAAGTTCCTGAATATATATATAATGCTTATACGCTTTTGTATACAATGCCGGGAGTACCAAGTATATATTATGGAAGTGAATATGGCATTAAAGGAGTTAAAGAAAAAGGAACTGATTTACCACTAAGACCAGAATTAGATATCGAAAAAATAGACGAGAAAAATGAAAAGTTATTTAAATTAATCAAGAAGCTTGGAATAATTAGAAGTGAGAGTGAAGCTATAAAATATGGTGAATATGAACAGATTCTAGTTAAGAACGAGCAATTTGTATTTAGGAGATTCAGCAAAAATGATGAAATATATGTGATTTTAAATTTAAGTGATAAAGAATGTTATCTGGAGTTTGAACTACAGATTACAAAGGGATCTGATCTGTTAGATGGAAATGAAAACATAATTGATGGCGGAAAAATAAAATTAAACGTTCCAGCATTTTCATCAAAAGTAATAAAAGAATTAAAAAATTAAAACAGATTAATGTTAGGAGTTTAGACTTCCACTAGTAAAAATTAAATGTTTAATATGGGTATTAGAGGAGTAATAATAGAATGAATTTATTAGATAATGATTATAATAATTATGCTGGAAGATTAGGCGTAGAATATGATAAGAGTAGTGCGAAGTTCATATTATGGGCGCCTAATGCAAATAAGGTGCGTTTGGCTTTGTTTGGCAGAGATGAAAATAATTATACAAATCCTCCAGAGGAAATACTTGATATGAACAGAAGTTCACAAGGAATTTGGGAGATTGAAGTTAAAGGCGATTTAAAAGGAGAATTTTATAACTATTTGGTCACGAATAGTGGAATAGAAAGAGAGGTAACGGATCCTTATGCTGATGCAGTAGGTGTTAACGGAAATAGAGGAATGGTAGTGGATCTTAGGGAAACTGATCCTATAGGTTTTGATAAAGATAAAGCTCCAGACTTAAGTGATGCAGCAGCATCAATAATATATGAAGTTCATATAAGAGATTTTTCAGTAAGTGAAAGTTCAGGGATAAGATTTGAAAGAAGGGGAAAATTTCTAGCATTTTGTGAAAATGGTACTACTATTCCAAATAGTGATATAAAAACAGGAATTGATTATTTGAAAGAACTGGGAGTAACGCACATTCACTTACTTCCATCTTTTGATTATGAAACTGTTGACGAAAGTAAAGCAGATGTGCCACAATACAATTGGGGATATGATCCAAAAAATTATTTTGTACCTGAAGGTTCTTATTCTACAAATCCCTTACGTGGGGAAATGAGAATCAAAGAATTTAAAGAAATGGTACTGAGTATTCATAAAGCAGGAATTAGAGTAGTAATGGATATGGTTTATAATCATACCTATAAAAGTTATGAATCTAATTTAAATTTAGCAGTACCAGGATATTATTATAGACAAGATCTAAATGGAAATTTTTCAAATGGTTCAGGATGTGGAAATGAGTTAGCTTCAGAACGTTATATGGTTAGAAGACTCATTATAGATTCAATAATTTATTGGGCTAAGGAATATCATATTGATGGATTTAGATTTGATTTAATGGGACTTCATGACATTGAAACCATGAGAAGAATTAGGGAAGAATTAGATAAAATTGATCCAGCAATATTAATGTATGGAGAAGGCTGGACTGGTGGCTGGACACCACTTGGTGTGGAAGAATCAGCTGTTAAGCAAAATATAATCAAATTTGATAAAATGCAGATTGCAGCATTTAGCGATGATACAAGGGATTCTGTTAAGGGTCATGTATTTAATATAAATGAGAGTGGATATGTGAATGGAAAAACAGGACTTGAAGAAAATATCAAATTTTGTATAGTTGGAGCTACTTTTCAAAAAGGAATTGATTATAATAAGATTATATATTCAAACTTTGCATGGGCCAATGAGCCGTATCAATGTGTAAATTATATTTCGGCACATGATAACTATACATTATGGGATAAGTTGTATTTGACTAATAGAGATTCATCTACTCAGAAGCTCAAAAATATGAATAAGTTAGCAGCCGCTATAGTTTTAACTTCTCAAGGAATACCATTTTTTCAGGCAGGTGAAGAATTTTTAAGAACAAAGAAAAATGATGATGGCAGCTTCAATCATGATAGCTATAATGCTCCTGATAGAGTAAACTGCTTAGAATGGAATAGAGTATTTGAGTATAGAGAAATCGTTAATTACTATAAAGGTTTAGTAAAATTAAGAAAAAGATATAAAGCTTTTAGAATGAATTCTAGTGAAGAAATTAGAAAAAATTTAAAATTCTTAGAGTATGGAGAAGACTTTTATAAATCTGATGTTGTTGCATATAAGATAGAAGACAACAGTGGAAATAATTTATGTAATACTGTGGTGGTAATATTCAATCCAAATGATGAAGAAGTATTTATAGATTTGAAGGAATGCGGATGGAGCGTTCTTGTAAATAAAGAAAAGGCTGGAGTGGACGAAATTTATTCTATAGAAGGTAATAATATAACTGTTCCTTCAAAGTGTGCACATGTTTTGATAAAAAAATGATTATTGGTATATTTAAATAACAAGTCAGCATGCTAAACTGTTTGGGTGGTATCATACTTAGTCAGCATGTTTACCTAACAGTATATTTTGTGGTTGATGTTAAAATAAACATGATATTTTTGACTTGTTATTTTTGTTAATATGCCTTGATGGAAGGTTTTGGTGATGTAAATGGAAGAGGATAAATATTTAGTGTTTTTAAATGACATAAATAAAGATAAGCCTAATGAATTTCAAAAAATAAATATGAAAGAATGTCCATTTTGTAATAGAGACAAACTTAGTGATGTTATAGATGAAAAAGGGCCATTTATGTTGCTTAAAAATAAATATCCAACTATAAAAGATACATATCAATTAGTTATTATAGAAACCTATGGCTGCGATACTGACATGGGAAAGTATTCTGAGGAATACATGGAAGAGTTAATCAGATTTAGTGTTACACACTGGTTAAAGATAGAGGAAAGTGGAGAATATAAATCTGTTATATTTTATAAAAATCATGGACCAAGATCGGGTGGAAGTTTAAAACATCCGCATATGCAGATTGTGGGTATAAAAGATATAGATTATAAATCGAGAATAAAGGATGACTATTTTGAGGGGATAGAAGTTCATAAAGGTGAAGATTGCCTTGTGAATTTATCTCATAAACCATTTAATGGCTTTACTGAGTTTAACATAATAATAGAAGATGATTTACATGCGTTAAATGAATTGGCACTTAATTTGAAAAAGATAGTTCATTATCTTTTAAATAATTATTTTGTAAAATGTGATAGCTTTAATATATTCTTCTATCACATCAAAGGAAAGATCATATGTAAGGTGACTCCTAGATTCACTAGTTCACCATTGCTTCTTGGATATGGTATAAGGCAGATATCAAGTTGTGAGATGGAAATAGTAGAGAAATTAAAGGAAATATATTATTAAATAATACTTATATATATGTTGCAATAATAAAATTATAATTAGGATGTCTATACGCTACGTAAATATCTAAATGTTAAATGTAGAAAATTAATTGCAACAAATATATGTAAATTAGCATATATTTTTATGTAATGTACAATGTATAATTAAGAATTAATTTATGTGGTTAGAACTACAGAATAAAGAAATCCTTAACTATAAGTTGTGCATTAAATTTTTTGCTTTATGTATACTTTTTATATCAATTAATACTCATATATTTAAAATTATTTGTAAATACTTAATTTAAGGTACAATTAAAAAAACATAAATATTGAGGGGTGGTAAAGTGGAGAGTAATGAAGCTGGTAAGAAGACTAAGAATAAAAATAAAAAGGTGAAGAAGAAAGTAGATCCATTAAAAATAATACCATTAGGTGGTCTTGGTGAGATTGGGAAGAACATGACGGCGTTTGAATATAAGGATGAAATAATAGTTATAGACTGTGGGTTAGCGTTTCCAGATGAAGATCTTTATGGAATTGATATCGTAATTCCAGATGTAACATATTTAATAAAGAATAAGGATAAAGTAAAGGGGATTTTTATTACTCATGGTCATGAAGATCATATAGGTGGCTTACCATATGTACTTAAGCAGATTAATATCCCTGTATATGGCACAAAGATTTCACTTGGATTAATTGAAGTAAAATTAAAGGAACATACTATGCTTAGTGATTGTACGTTAAACATGGTAGAACCAGGGGAATTAATAAAATTAGATCAATTTAAAATTGAATATATTAGAAATAATCATAGCATACCTGATAGCTGTTCTATTGCGTTGCATACACCAGTAGGTGTTGTTGTTCACAGTGGGGATTTCAAAGTTGATTTTACACCGGTTGATGAAAAAATTATGGATCTACAAAGATATGCACAATTGGGTAAAAAAGGAGTACTGCTTCTAATGGCTGATAGCACTAATGCTCTCCATAAAGGGTATACAATGTCAGAAAAAACTGTAGGTGAAACACTGCAGAACCTTTTTGGTAAAGCAACAGGCAGGATAATAGTATCAACATTTGCATCAAATATTCACAGATTACAGCAAATTGCTGATTGTGCAATGAAGCATGACAGAAAAATAGCCTTTAGCGGAAGGGGCATGGAAAATATATCAGAAGTAGCAATTTCTCTTGGGTATTTGGTTATTCCAGAAGATATGATAATAAGCCTTGATGAGTTAAAAAACTATCCAGATGATAAGCTAACTATTGTTACAACAGGAAGTCAAGGTGAATCAATGGCTGCACTTACAAGAATAGCAGCATCAACACATAGACAGATACAGATACAAGAAGGAGATATGGTTATTATTTCAGCAACTCCAATACCAGGAAATGAAAAAGCCGTATCAAATGTAGTAAATGATTTGATAGAGAAAGGTGCTAATGTTATTTATAAATCAATAGAAGATATACATGTTTCAGGTCATGCTTGTGAGCAAGAATTAAGATTAATTGAGGCTTTATTGAAGCCTAAATTTTTTATACCAGTTCATGGTGAATATAAGCATTTAATTACACATGTTAAAATAGCACAAAGTATGGGAGTTGAAAAGGAAAATACATTTATCTTAGAAAATGGTGATGTTCTTGAATTAACAAAGAATAAAGGAGAAGTGACAGGTAAAGCACCATTTGGAAGAGTGCTTGTAGATGGAATGGGAGTCGGGGATGTTGGAAACATGGTGCTTAGGGATAGGAAAAACTTGGCTGAAAATGGAATAATAACAGTGGTTGTAGCCATAGATAGAAGAAATAAACTAATCATATCAGGACCAGACATAGTTTCGAGAGGCTTTGTATATGTTAGAAATTCTGAAGAGTTAATAGAAGAAGTAAGAAAAATAGTAACTAACGTTGTGGAAAAGTGTTTAGAAAAAAACATAACTCAATGGGCAGAAATTAAAAATAGTATACGAAGAGAAGTCGATAATTTTGTGTATACAAAGATGAAGAGAAAACCTATGATTTTACCTGTAATCGTTGATTTATAATAAAAGTATAATAGTGAAGCATAAATAAAAACCACAATTTTCTAGTAGGAAAAATAGTTTTAGAGAAAATATACTAGAAAAGCGTGGTTTATTTATTATAAGTTTAACTTGACTCTAACCTAAGGGTGGAGTTTATAATGTAATTAATAAGAGTATATTATTAAGTTTTTATGAGATTATTAAAAATACTCTAATTGAACTTTAAAATTTTTGTTTAATTTAAGAGAGGATGAATTACATGAAAAAAATACCATTTTCACCACCTGATATAACAGAAGAAGAAATAGAAGCTGTAGCTGATGTTCTTAGATCAGGGTGGATTACATCAGGACCAAAGCTTGCGGAGTTTGAAGAAGGAATTCAAAATTATTTAAAAGTTAATAAAGCATTAGCGTTAAATAGTGCAACAGCAGCAGAGGAGTTAGTACTTAAAGTCTTTGATTTTAAAGAAGGAGATGAAGTAATAACAACTCCATATACTTATACTGCAACTTCAAGTGCTGCAATCCATAGAGGTATTAAGCCTATATATGTAGATGTCAAGAAAGATACGTTTATGTTAGATATAGATAAGGTAGCTGAAAAGATTACAGCTAAGACAAGAGCTATTATTCCAGTTGATATAGCTGGTTACCCATTTGATTATGATGCTTTAAAGAAGGTACTTAAAGATATGAATCGTGAAGATATTATGATAATCTGCGACTCAGCTCACTCATTTGGAGCTAAATATAAGGGAGAACCAGTTGGATCTCAGGCAGATTTTCATTCATTCTCATTCCATGCAGTTAAAAACTTAACTACAGGAGAAGGTGGAGCTGTTACTTTTAATGATAATCATTTTGGAGACCATGATGATTTACTTAAATACATGAGATTTACTGCTATGCATGGTCAATCAAAAGATGCATTAAGCAAACTTAAAGCTGGTGCTTGGGAATATGATATTATAAATGATGGACTTAAGTGTAATTTGACAGATATAGGAGCTGCAATTGGTCTAGTTCAGCTTAAGAGATATGAAGGAATGCTTGAAAAGAGAAGACAAATTTTTAAGACATATTCAGATATTCTAGGCAAAGAAGATTTTTCAATAATTCCAGTTACAAAGGATGATAACGGAACTGAAACATCATATCACTTATATCTTTATAGAGTTAAAGGGTTCAATGAAGAAAAGAGAAATGCAGCAATTCAAAAATTAGCTGAAATGGGAATAGCGACTAATGTTCACTATAAACCATTACCAATGATGACACTTTATAAAAACCTTGGATATGATATTAAAAACTATCCAAATGCTTATGCACAATATGAAAATGAAATCACTCTTCCAGTATATACGACTTTATCACTTGAAGATGCGAAATATATAGCTGAAGAAACTGTGAAAGTTATTAAGGAATTATTAAGAAAATAACAAATTGATTTCTTTCATATACCTAAAGAAGTACTATAATAAAAATAGAGGCCTACAATTTATTGATTACTAATAAGTTGTAGGCATTATTTTAAGTTAAGAGTTAAAAGATTGTTGACTCTACCCTGAGGTAGGGGATTACAATAAATTTGAGATATAGTATTCAAAAAATAGAAAATAAATATGCTAGTATATTTGAACTGCTATTTTCGTTTGCATGCCTAAAGAGGAGGGATGATTTTGAAGATTGGTGAATTTGCTAAGAGATCAGGAGTAACAGTAAAAACATTACTTCATTATGATAAAATTGGACTTCTAAAACCATCACAGAAAACTGATGCAGGATATAGGATTTACTGTGAAGATGACTTCTTAAAACTTCAACAGATTACAACTTTAAAATTTATTGGGTTATCGCTTAGTGAAATAGGTCATATTTTACATGAAAGCGGAGAAAATCTAGAAAATATGATAAGCATTCAGAAAAAAGCCTTAGAAGAGAAAAAGAAGCACATTGATGCAGTTATAGCTGTTTTTAATAAAGCTAAAAATACAGCAAAGAAAAATGGATTTTTAGACGCCAGTAACTTAATTGATATTATAAAGATAACTAATATTGAAAGTGTTGTTAGAGAGCAATATAAAAGCGATAAGAATCTCAATATTAGAAATGATCTTCACAGCTATAATATCAATAAGGTAGATTTTGACAAGTGGTGTTTTAATCAAATTAACTTTAGAAAAAATGCAAAAGTCTTAGAGGTTGGATGTGGAACAGGAAAACTGTGGTATAAGAATAAAGAAAATATAGATGAAAGTTTAGATATTACATTATCTGACTTCTCAAAAGGTATGCTAAAGAGTACAAAAGATAAATTAAAAGATTTAGAGCACAATTTTAAGTATGAAGAAATCAATGTTGAAGATATTCCTTATGAAGACCAAAGTTTTGATATCGTAATTGCTAGGCACATGATTTATTTTGCACCGAATATAGAAAAAGCCATATCTGAAATTAAAAGGGTTTTAGTTCCAGGTGGCAGGGCTTACATTACGGTTAATTCCTGCGAAACCATGGCTGAATTAAATAAGCTTGCAGAAAAATTTGATTCAAGCCTAGGCATTGATAATAACGGGTATTCAGCTAGATTTGAATTAGAAAATGGAGAGCCGATTATCAGAAAATATTTTGAGAAGGTTGATATAGAAATATTAGAAGGAAAGATTATAGTAGATAATCCGGAACCAGTAGTTTCATATAAAGCCTCAACAATTCAAGGAAGTTCCATACTTATTGGGGAAAAGAAGAAAGAGTTTACAAGGTACTTAGAGGGATATATTAAAGAAAAGGGCGACATTTCTATAACTACGAAAATATGCATGTTTAAGGTAGCAAAATAGGAAAATAAGAAGTGATTAAGTAAAAAAGTAAGCCATGGAAAAATAGTTTTTATTATGTGAAGAAATCAGTGGCAAATAAAAAGGAGAAAGAAAAATGAACATTCCATTAGTTGATTTAAAGGCACAATATAAAGAAATTGAAAAAGAAGTTGTAGAGGCTGTAAGCAGAGTGCTTTCATCTGCAAGTTATATTATGGGAAATGAAGTATTAGAATTTGAAAAAGAGTTTGCAGAATATATAGGAGTTAAGCATGCAATATCAGTTGGAAATGGAACTGATGCATTAGTTATAGCACTTATGGCATGTGGTGTTGGAGAAGGTGATGAAGTTATAACTACACCTTTTACATTTTTTTCAACAGCAGAAAGCATTTCATTTGTAGGTGCAACACCTGTGTTTGTGGATGTGGAAAAGGATACTTATAATATAGATCCATCAAAAATTGAAGAGAAAATTACTGAAAAAACAAAGGCAATTATGCCAGTTCATATTTTTGGACAACCTGCAAAGATGGATGAAATAAGAAAAATAGCAAAAACGCACAATTTGAAAATAATAGAAGATGCAGCTCAAGCTGTTGGCGCTGAATATAAAGGGAAAAAAGTTGGAACTATAGGAGATGTAGGGTGTTTCTCATTCTTTCCAACTAAAAACCTAGGGTGTGCAGGAGATGGTGGAATCATAACAACCTCTGATGATGATATAGCAACTATTGCAAGAGCACTTAGAACTCATGGCAGTGGCGAAAATGGTCAAAAGGCTTATAATTTATTAAATGGAATAAGTGAAAATATTAAATCGTCAGAAGAACATGATGATACAGTGTACAATCCATTAAAATATTATAATTATCTAATTGGATTCAATTCAAGATTAGATACAATTCAAGCAGCAATTTTAAGAATAAAATTACATTCTATAGATAACTGGAACAAAGCAAGAAGAAAAAATGCTAAAGCTTATGATGAAAAATTAAAAGAAACAGATCTAACTTTACCGGTCATAATAGCAGAAGGTAAATCAGCATATAATATGTATGTAGTGCAAGCTGAAAATAGAGAAGAAGTTATTAATAAGTTAAAAGAAAAAGGGGTAAATACAGGGGTGTATTATCCAGTACCAATGCATTTACAGAAGGTATATAAAGACCTTGAATATAAAGAAGGTGATTTACCTGTAGCTGAATACTTATCACATAGAACCTTCGCAATACCAGTTTTTCCAGAATTAAGTCTGGAACAGAAAAATTATATAATTGATACATTAAAAGATATTACGTTAAATAACAAATAAATATGTAACTTCGGCAAGCTGCCACAAAAGCTTAATTTCAGTGGATAATTATTTTATTTATAAGTATAGTTTATATGTTGGATATCTATATGATATAATTATCTAGCATTAAAAAGTAAACCATTTTACAAATACTAACGTGTCTGGTATTTGTTTTGCTTTAAGTTTTATTTTAGATGCATGAATAAAATAGTTTTGATTATGCATTAGGAAGGATACATATGAAAGAAACAATAATTACAGTAAAAAAAGAATTTATTAATAAATATAAAAAAGGATATCCATTAATTTTAGAAGAAGCATTAGAAATTACAAAAGATTTAAAAGAGGAAGGACAAATAATAACTCTTATAGATGAAAAGAAAGCCTTTTTAGGAAAAGGGTATTATGGAAAGCAAAATAAGGGCTGCGGCTGGATTTTAAGTAACAGTAAAAATAGTAATTTGGATTATAAATTTTTTTATGATAAGCTTAGAAATGCATTTTCTAAAAGGATGAAGTTTTATCATTCAAAAGATACTACTGCATTTAGAGTGTTTAACGGTGAAGGCGATGGAATTGGAGGTCTTACTATTGACTACTTTGATGAATATTATCTTATAACCTGGTATAGTAGAGGAATATATGCATTTAAAGATAATATATTTAAAGCTATAAAAGCATTAGTATCTTTTGAGGGAATATATGAAAAGAAGCGCTTTGAAGAGAATGGTATGGTTGTAGATGAAGATAGCTATGTATATGGGAGGAAAGCACCAGAACCTCTTATAGTTAAAGAAAACAATGTGAATTTTGCAATTTATTTAAATGATGGTGCCATGGTTGGCGTATTTTTAGATCAAAAGGAAGTAAGAAAAGCTATTAAAGAAAAATATTCTAGAAACAAAAGAGTATTAAATACTTTTTCATATACAGGAGCTTTTTCTATGGCAGCAGCAAAAGGTGGAGCTATTACTACAAGTGTTGATTTGGCAAGCAGAAGTTTAGAAAAAACAACTGAAAATTTTACTATAAATAATATTGATCCTCAGAAGCATGAAATAATAGTTCAAGATGTTTTTCTTTACTTTAAACATGCCAAAAAGGAAAAACTAAAGTTTGATGTAGTTATTCTTGATCCGCCGAGCTTTGCAACATCAAAAGATAATAAGTTTAGTGCTGCAAGAGACTATAAAGATTTAGTAAAAACAGTTATAGAAATAACAGAAGATGAAGGCATGATTGTGGCTTCAACAAATTGTGCAACCTTTAATATGGAGAAATTTAAAAGGTTTATACATGAAGCATTTAAGGAATCAAATAGGAATTATGAAATTATAGAAGAGCATAATCTTCCGGAAGATTTCGCAACTACAGAGAAATTCCCAGAAGGAAATTATCTGAAGGTTGTGTTTGTTAAAATACATTAAATATAAGAAATTCGAAGAAATAGTTAGCATTAGCTAGCTATTTTTTTATAGTGAAATTGTAAGCTATAAGAACAAAAAAATAAATATTTTATAGACTTTGACCTTCTTTGACTTTAAAAGTATAATTAACTTGTAAAAACAAAGGATACAAAATAATAAGAGAAAATAATAAATTTTAAAACTTTAAGGAGGGTTTAATATGTTTGGATTGATACCTTTTAAAACTAACAGAGTAGATAGAAAAGGAGGTGCATTTGAAGATTTTTTTGATGGCTTCTTTAATGATGAGTTTTTCTCACCAATGAATTTAGGCTTTGGAAATAATCAAAAATTCAATGCAGATATAAGAGAAACTCAAAATGAATATTTGGTATCTGCAGAGCTACCAGGTGTTAAAAAGGAAGACATTGATCTTGAATATAGAGATAATACATTAATTATTTCAGCAAAGAGAAATGAAGAAATCAATGAAGAAAAAGATAATTACATTAGAAGAGAAAGAACTTATGGACAGATTTCAAGAGCTCTTCGTGTAGACAATGTTGATAAATCAAGAATTTCAGCAAGATTTGAAAATGGAGAGTTACAAATTATTTTACCTAAATTAAATGAAGCTATTAAAGAGAGCGATAAAATTTTAATTCAATAAGACAAAATACAAAACTCCAGCTTACAATGTTATATTTCAAGCTGGAGTTTTATATTTTATATTGATTTATTAAATAATGGTTATTATTTAATAAAAATAATTGAATTTTTTGATAGTTAGGAGTATTATATAAATATACAAAAAAGTTTTTTGTATACTTATATGTTAATAATAATTAAGAATAGAAAGTTATATTATTTTTGGAGGGAGAGAATTAGTTATGAAGAAGTTATTTAAATGCAGTGTATGTGGATATATAAGTGAAGGAGAAACAGCACCTGAGAAATGTCCAAAATGTCATGCTGGAGCAGAGAAATTTGAGGAATTAAGCAGTGAAGCTGCTGAAAAAGTATATCGTTCAGATAAAACAAATGGAATTCATATGGAAATAATAACTTTAGCTGAAAAAATAATAGCTCTTAGTGAAGAAGGTATAGAAGATAATCTGGATCCTAAATGTCTTGCAGCTTTTAAGCAAGCGAAAGATGAGGCTTGGATAATAAAACAAAGATCAAAGACTGAACTTGCAGGGCACATGAGCCTAGGTAAATGGTAATAAGTAGTGTAAGATTTCACAGTTAACAAAAATGCTCTATAAGAAGATATAGCAGAGAGATATATCTATTATAGAGCATTTTTTTTATTCTTTAGGAATTTATAATAAATTTAAATCTGTGGATAACTATTATAAAGGGCTATTTTACTATAGCTAAATAGTTTAAAAAGAATAAAAAATAATCATATTCGCCTGCCAGATTTTCCCCATATGCGTTCGGAAAGGCAGATGCGTAAAAAAATACGAAATTTTGATTATAAAGTAAGTATTTGCTTAGATAACTGATTATAATTATGTTAATATATATATAAGAGATTGAAAATATCCAGAATAAGTATGAGGGGTTCTATGGAAAAAAGTAGTTATATATTAAATACAATTCAGGAAATAGTTAAAGTCTTAGGGGAAAATGAGTATAGACAAAAAAGATATAATAGTGATATAGAGTGGTTTAAAGAAAGGGAAAGAATTTATAATAGCAATATAATAAGAATTGCTATTATGGGAGTGACAAGCAGTGGAAAATCAACTCTAGTAAATACACTTTTAGGTGAAAAAATTCTACCTATGGCAATTAGACCAAGTTCTAGTATTATAATCACAGCAGCTAAGGGCGAAAAAAGACAGGCAACTGTTTATTTTAAAGATAAGGAACCAAAGATATTAGAAGGCACTTATTTAACTCAGGATAATATAAGTAAGTATGCAGATGAAGAAAATAATTCAAATAATAAATATAATGTGACTCAAATAGATATTACAACACCTTATTATAAGCTGGATGATAATATACATATAATAGATAGTCCAGGCTTAGATGCGTGGAATTTAGAAAATCATGAAAAACTAACGTTAGAAGTATTGCTCCCAACAATAGATATCTGTATATTTTTAACTACAGTAAAGGCTAGTAGTGATGGCACAAATGCAGAGAAAATTAAAATTATAAGCGAAAAAGGAAAACAAATAGTTCTAGTACAAAATATGATAGATTCAATCGAAGAGAAAATTGGAAAAGATGGAATAGTAGAAGAAGATAAAACTACCATTTTAAAAAAGCATAGAGACAGAGCTAAAAAGCTTTTAAAAGAGGTAATTAAAGCTGAAGAAAATTTAGAGATAGTTCAAATATCAGCACTTAACGGATTAAAAGGAATTGTAGGTAAAGATGAAATCTTGTATAAAAGGTCTAATATGGAAGCTTTTATTGAGGTTATAAGAAATTGTGTTATGCGAGAAGCTCCTAAGCTTGAATATGAGAGGGCTTTGAGTATTAAGGAGAAAATTAATAGTATAGTTAATACAGATAAAGAGATAATAAACGGAAATGATTTAGAAGGTATAGAAGAATTAATTAAGATAAAAAGCAATGATATAGATAAACTTTTAAGTGATTTTGAAGGTGCACAGGAAAAAATATATCTAAAAATTAGAGAAATCGAAAAGATAATTTCAGAAACTATTGCGGAAATCACAGAGTTACCATCAGAGAGTGTGGATGATTATTTAGGTATAGTGGATAAAATTAATAATAAGAAGCTGTATATTGAAAGCGACATATTAAATATAGTTAAAGATTATGAAGAGACAAAAAGAGAGACATACAATTTGCTAAATTTAGATATAAGATTTTCATATTTTCTGCCAAGTATCGAAAGTAAAAACATAGAAATTAAACATAAATATGAAGAAAGAACTATGTTATTTAAAAAAGACGGAGTATTAAACAAAGGGAAAAGATTATTATCAAATATATTTGATAAAGAGTGGGGATATAAGGAAGTTGGATATGACGAGCAAATAATAGATAAAGAGGCTACAATACAAAAAGCACAAAAAATATGCGATAAAAATAAAATTAAATATATGGATATATTAAAAGAATGGAGCACTCAATACAGAAAATCCATAGATATGTTTTATGATGAAGTAAATAAAAGAGAAAAAGAATATGAAGAAAAGAAAAATCAAAATATAGAAATTTATGATATAGATGACACAAGTAAAAGATTGAGTCTGATTAGAGACAAGCTTTTAACTTTAGAAGGTGACGTTCAGTATGAAATAGAAGTTACAAGTCATGAGTATGAGAGAAAAAGTACACTATATTATATTTCAAAAGCTCAATATAATTTCTATCTGTTAAGTAATAAAGTAATAGAGAATAATTACTTACTAGTCGGAAACTATGTAAGAAGAAAAGGTTTATCAAATAATGATCAGAATATTAGAGATGTTTTTTGGACATGGGAAATAGATTCATGCAGGGATTTTATATTAAGGATATATGGAATTTATTTAAATGAACAAGAATGCAATGAGATAAGAAACAATGGAATATATTATTTTGATAATGTAGTAATTATTCATGAATTAAGCCAATGGAATTTTAACGTTCAGGAAAAGTTGAGAGCAATAAAAGATAAAAAGTGCAATGTGTATTTAATTTTTAATGGGATTCAAATTGGAAATTCTAAAAAAAATATTTTAGAGAGCAGAAATTTAAGTTATTTCTTTAATAATAATGATAATTTATTTGTAAATTTAGTTATAGATTCATGTAGAGAATTTATAAATGCAAATAATGTTCAGGAACTTTTATTAGAAGTAAATAATTTAAAAAATACTATTATAAATAGATTCTATAAAGCTAATATGGGATATATATTAATTAATTCTAAAAATCCAATATATAATATGGCACTAATAGAAAGTCAGGAAAAACATAATTTTTTGATTAGCGATTATAAGATTATAAAAGAAAAATTGTTTGAAAATACTTTATCTAGAGGGAAAGAAGAAAAGGAAACTTTAGAAGCAATTTTAAGTTACTTTTTGAATATCCCTAAATATGAAGGAGTAGAAAAATAGTATGGAAGAAAAATCAATCTTAATTCAAAGTGATGAAGTTACAAAAAATATGATGAGTGAAATACAAGAAGATATGAATAATATACTTTCAAAGATATCTAAAAATATGTCTGAAGAAGTAATAGAGAAATTAAGACCGATTGAAAAGAAGATAAGTGATTTAAAGATGAATTTTCAAGAATTCCAAGAAGACGATTTTGAAGAAAAGCTGGATGAATTGAATGACAGTATATCAAAAACAACGAAATCTATGGAGAGCACAATAGCAGCAATAATTAATAAAAGCGTTGCAGAGCAAAATAAAGTAATGTTTGAAGCTATTGAGGAAAGACTTGCGATTTTAGGGCTTAAAGTAGTAAAAGATGCTGCGGCTAATAAGGAAGCCATTTTAAATAAAATAGATGATATTAAGGTGGAAAAAGTTGAAGAAAAAGTGGACGCATTAGAAAAAGCCATTGATGAAAAAGTTGAACTGTTAGGGAAGTCGATGGGGGAAAATAGTGATAATAATGCAGATTTAATTTTAGGAAAAATAAAGCTTATTGATAATAAGATTAAAGATAAGGATATTATAGTAGAACTCATAAGTAAATTTGAAGATGAACTTAATGAAAGAATAAATGACATACAGGAAGAAGTAGAATGGGGAAATAAATCATTTTTTGCTAGGCTTTTTGGGAAGAGGAGAAGATAAATAATGGCATATGTGAATTTAATTGAAGATGAAAGATTTTATAGCTTATTAGAAAAATATCTTAATAATGAAAACCAAAGTATTGATTACAAGAAATATTTTCAGCACTTTGTTGAAAATTTAAATAAAAAAGAAATTGTAGTTCCAGTCTTGGGAATTCAAGGTGCAGGTAAAAGCAGTTTCTTAAATTCTATTTTAATGGAGGATAATGTATTACCTACTGATGTTGATGAAACAACTTGTGTTCCAGTTGAAATTAAATATGGAGAAGATGCTGATGAAGCTGAAATATATTATTTAAATGGAAACAAGGAGAGCATACATGTAAGAGATTTGGAGAAGTATGTACATAATGATTATAATGCAGCAAATAGTCTTAAGGTATCTAGAATAGTATTACATAATAAAAGTGATATATTAAAAGATAATATTGTTCTTGTAGACTTACCTGGTGTTGGGAGTTTGACGCCACAAAACCAAAGAACTACTCTAGAATATATAGATAAGTTAGCAGCAGGAATCTTCATGATTAGAACAAACCCACCAATTACAAGAACAGAAAAGAATTTCATAAATGCTTTATGGCCAAAATTATCTAATACTATCTTTGTTCAAAATAAGTGGAATGATGAGAGCGTGGAAGATGCAAATGAGGCAAAAGAGCATAATGAAGGGGTACTTTATAGCATTAGCTACGCACATGATGAAAAAGATATAAATGTAAACATAGTAAATGTTTATGAGGCTGTTAAAGGTAAGTTTACTAAGGATGAAACAGCATATAATAATTCAGGTATAACTAAAGTAATAGAAGAAATAAAGAATATCTCAAAAGAATATAATGAAGATTTGATGAAGACTTTAAAGCAAAGAATTTATGAGTCTATGAAGAACATTAATGATAAAATAGAAAGCTATAAAATCTTAGCTCTAAATCAGGAGAAGCAAAATGCAGAAGAAAAGGAAGAAAAAATACAAGAAATAAAAAACATCCTTTCAGCAAATAAAAAGAAAATAAGAAGCTGTAGATCTTATGCAGATAATGAGATGGAAAGTATTATAGAAGACTCTTCAAAGATAATAAAAGAAAATATTGAAGATTTAAGAGTGGATTTAAGAAGAATCATCAATAAAGGAATAGTTGATGGAAATAGGCTAAGTTTAATATACAAGGAAAGTTCTGATAAAGCAATAAATGATATAATGGATGAAATTCTTAGAAGAATCGGTATCTTTATAAGAAACATCAATAATGAATTTGAAAATATTAAGATAAAAGGTTTTGATGGAACATATGAAAATATATCGTTCTTTAATAAAAAGAGTTCGATTAAATATGAAAAAGCTCTGCCAACGGTATTTGGATTATCAAGTGGAGTAATTGGAACTATAGGTGCAGTAGGAACATTAGGAGGGCCAGCAGGAATTCTTGTAGGACTTGGAATAAGCTTAGCATTTTCTCTAATAGGAGACAACATGCGAAAGAGAATTATTGAAAATAGAGCTAATTACACTCTAAAAGATTTAGAGCCAATGATAGAAGATTTAGAAAAATACTTAAAGGAAGAAATCATTGGTGACTTAATGGCAAAGCAAGAAGAAATAGATGAAGCAATAAGAAACTTAAGAGATAGTTTAGAAAGAACCTTTAAAGATGATATTGAAAATATAGAGAAAAGATATGAAGCAAATTATAGCGAAAAGCAGGTACTAGAATTTGAAGAAGATCTAAAGGTATTAAAGGAATTAATAGAAGAATATAAGGAGAATTAATATATGGACATTTTTAAAAGCTGCATAGATAGGCAAAAGAGAATAGATAAGGTTGTTGACATTATTAAAAATGATGGTATTAGAGTTCAAAATCTGTTAGTAAAAGATAGAATAATTAATCCATCCCATTATATTGTCATGCTAGGAGAGACAAGCTCTGGAAAAAGTGCTTTAATAAATACATTATTTGATAAAAAGATACTAGCTGAAAGTGTTAAACCAACAACAGGTATAGTTACAGAAGTTGTTGTTGATGGAAATTCAGAAGAAACTTTAGTAGCTATAAATAATGATTTAAGCATAGAGATTTTAGATAATGATAAATTTTCAACACTTACTTTAAATCCACATGATAATATAAATAGGTTAAGATATATTGGCGCATGTAAAAACGAGAAATATAATGGCATGAGAATTTTTGATACTCCAGGATATGGATCATTAATTGAAAGACATGAGGAAATATTAAAGGAATTTATACCTGAAAGTGATTTTATAGTATATGTAGTTTCATACAGAACTGGAATTGGAGATGATGATTTTCAATTTTTAAAATATGTTGGAGAAATAATAAATAATAATGTAGAAGTTGTTCTAGCTATAAACATGTGTCCACAGGATATTAATGAAGAAAATAAAAGAGTTTGTGAAATAGCTAAAGGTGTAAGTGAATGTCTACATAAAGAAATTAAAATGTTCTTAATTGAAAGTAATAGCGATAAAAATCCGGTTGCAGATAAACTTTGGGATTATATTCATGAAAGCATTAATGAACCTAGTAAATTAGAAGAACTTTCAGAAACATTGAAAAGTTATCAAGATTATATATTGCGTGAATGTGATATAAAAATTAATTCTAGAATTGCAGAAATAGAGAATGAAAAGGAAGATACTCAAGAGAGAGTTAAAGTCATAAAGGAATTTATAGATAAAAAAGAAAATATATTAAATGCAGTAGAAGAGGGCTTTGCTAAAATAAAGTTAAAAACTGTAAGACTTATAGGAAAATCAGATATAAAGATTAAAGAAGAAATATGTAAGTATATATATGATGAAAGCAAATGGTCAATGAAAGAAGAAACCTTTGGACTTATGCAGAATTATTATGTTCCAAGGCTTACCAATAAAGAGACTGATATTTTGAATAATTATATTGAAGATGAGGTTGTTAGTTTAGATAGAATAGTTGATATTATGCTGAATTCAGAAATTACCAAGTTAAAAGAAAATGTTAATAGTAAAATGCCATCTTATAGTGAAGTGGTAGAAGGAGTTATAGAAAAACATGCAGGTGGCAGCGTGGAAAAAGCAACAGGAGAAATATTTAGAAAAGCGTATAAGGGTAATTCGGAAGAGCTTGAAAATGGTTATATAGGGAGCAAAAACTTGAAAAAGCTCTCAAACACTTTAGAAAAATCAGGTCAAGGATATAAAAATAGTAACTTAAATCATATTCTAAAAACAATAAGAGCGACATCTTTAAAAGGAATAACAGAATCATTAAGCGTATTTACAGATTCAATATTCTTCTTATATGATTCTTTGACTTGGCAGAAAAAGATAGAGGAAATATCAATGAATGCCATAGATAAATGGGCAAATGATGTGGAAAACGCTATAAGAAAGTATCTTGATGAGTTAAAGGAAATTAATAAAGAGGAAATATTAGCTTTATTTAATGAATTAAACGAAGAGTTCAGTCAAAGAAAAGAAGAGCTTAAAAATATAAGTTTAGAAGAACTAGTGAGATTAAAAAAGGAAATAGAATTTCTATTGTACAAATGTTTACTTATAACTTTAAAAAAATCAGGTGAATCTTAAAATATTGTAGGTTGAGTCGTAGAGGAATTTTGACATATATGCATGTAGTCCTTTAATTTCTCCATCTGAAGCAAAATATTCAGAGATTAATACATCTGAATATTTATAAGGAGAATATAACAGTTCTTTTACTGATAAATAAATTAATAATGAGACTTATAAAATAAAAATGCATATATGTTTGATAGAACTTATATAGAGAATAATCATCCATTTAAGTTGAACTTTTGTGTGTATCTATACTAGAAATCATATACATTTTTGTGAAGCAGGCATTTGAAATTGAGCTGCTGAAAGTTATTAATGGGAGCTCGTTCCATTTATTGCTTGTCACGAACTTGTTTCGGGAACATGCGGAAATGGATGCGAGCTCCCATTTAGAACTTTCCAGCGAAAATTTCATAAGTCCTGTGGAATAAAAATGTATGTGATTTCGGTAAGTTACCACACAAGTTTAAAACAAAAGTTGTTTATATATAATTTTAGATGTGCTCTAGAGATAATTTCGCACGTTGAATATTTTACCATCTTTTATGTAAACTCTAGGTATTCTGTATTTAAGCATACAAAGTATCTCGTAATTAATTGTTCCCATAATTTCTGCAAAATCGTCCGCGTTGAATTTTAAATTTTCTTGCTCACCAAGAATTATCACTTCATCTCCAACTTTCACATTTCCTCCAATATCAGTAACATCTATCATACATTGGTCCATGCAGATTCTGCCGACAATAGGTGCAAATTTTCCATTGATAATAACTTTGGCTTTTTTAGCTAATAATCTAGAATATCCATCCGCATATCCTATAGGCAATGTTGCTATTAGACTTTTTCTTTCAGTTTTGAAGGTATTTCCATAGCTTACATACATTCCTTCATCCATTTCTTGAACACGAGTTATTGTTGCTTTTAGTGTTAAAGCTGGCTTTAAAGAAAGATTTTCTTTTTTTACTTCATTAGAGGGATAATAGCCATAAAGGATAATTCCGGCCCTTACTGCATCTAAGTAAGTTTCAGGCATATCCATTATTGCACCGCTATTTGAGACATGTTTTAAAGGAATATCTATTCCAGCTTCTGCAAGCCTGTCATTAAAATTTATGAATTTATTAAATTGCTCATGTGTATAGTCTTTATTTTCTTCATCAGAAGTGGAGAAATGCGTGAATATTCCAATAACATCTAAACCTTTGAGAGAGCATATTTCCACAACTGCAGCTATTGCTTTTTCAGTTGGAAGAAATCCAATTCGTCCCATACCAGTGTCTAAAGCAATATGAATTTTAGCTTTTTTATTAAGATTCAAAGCTTTTTTAGATAATTCCTTTGCATAATCTAAATCATAAACTGTCTGTTCTAAATCATATTTTATTAATTCTTCACCTAAATATAATGGAGTATAACCAAGTATCATAATAGGAGCTTTAATATTATGATTTCTAAGTTCAATTCCCTCAGTTAATACGGCAACAGCGAGTCTAGAGGCTCCATTCTCGAGTAAGGTTGGAACCACATCTAAACATCCATGTCCATAACAGTCAGCTTTAACAACTGCAATTACATCTTTATTTTTAACTAAATTCTTTATATTTTTCATATTATGAGCAATTGCATCTAAATTTATTTCTGCATACACAGGTCTAAGTATTTTTTCCATTTATCTAACCTCTCAATTATTTGCTTAAATTTCTATTTAATTAATTTCATGTATCTAAAATACATTAGTGATAATAAATTTTACAATATATACATTGTAATAAAGTTAGAATGAAAAAAAAAGAACCACTAATATTAGAATTTGCATATGTGGTGGTTTTTGCTTTATTTGCAATATTTTTAAGGCACATGAAGTAAAGCATATTGGTAGATGGACTTGTTATTTCTTTGACTGCAACTGAATGGACAAAATAAAATGATAACACAGAAGCTTAAGGAAGCTACATTTTCATAAAATAGGTGTAATATCTTTTGGATTTTTATGTAATAAATGTTAAAAAGTAAAGGAGAAAATGATTTCATGTAGAATATTAAATAAATGTGGTTTAATTAATAAAACCTTATTGGAATTAAAGGACAAGCATATGAAAATACAAAAGGAATAACGTTTTAGATAATATAGATAGATGAGAACTTTGATGAAAATCATGACTTGTTAGAGTCTTGATATAAAAAGGGGTATATGCCTAATTTTTCAGTATAGGAAGGTGAAAAATAATGCTAAATCAAGATGAAAAGAAAAAGTTGGATGATATTTTAATTTCTAATGATTTTAACAAAGCATCAATTATTACTATTATGCAGGAAGTTCAAAAAGAATATCGATATCTTCCAGAGGAGGTGCTATGCTATGTTGCAGAAAAGCTTAAAATTAGCGAAGCTAAAGTATATAGTGTAGCAACTTTTTATGAAAACTTTTCGTTAGAACCAAAGGGAAAATATGTAGTAAAAATTTGCAATGGAACAGCATGTCATGTGAGAAAGTCAGTACCAATATTAAATGAATTTAGAAGTGAATTAGGGCTTTCTGAAAGTAAGGTTACAACAGACGATATGAATTTCACAGTAGAAACTGTATCTTGTCTTGGAGCATGCGGACTAGCTCCAGTTTGCACAGTGAATGACGTAGTATATCCATCAATGACACCAGAGAAGGCAAAGGATATAATCAAGCAATTAAAGGAGGAGATAGCTAATGAAAATTAAAACAAGAGAAGAATTAAATGCTGTAACATCAAAGTTTAAATTATCATTAGACAGCCAGTATAAACAGATATTAGTATGTGCAGGAACTGGGTGTGTGGCAGGTGGTTCATTAGATATTTACAAAAGATTGCATGAAATAATAGAAGAAAAGGGTCTCAAGGTTACTTTGGAGTTACAAGAAGAACCACATGGTGACATGATAGGGTTAAAGAAAAGCGGATGTCATGGATTTTGTGAAATGGGACCATTACTAAGAATTGAACCAATGGGATGGCTATATATAAAGGTAAAAATAGACGATTGTGAAGAAATTATTGAAAAAAGTATTATTTCAGATGAAGTAGTAGAGAGGTTAACCTATAAAGAAGGTAATAAATGTTATAGTAAACAGGAAGAAATTCCATTTTATGAAAAGCAGACTCGTGTAGCTTTGGAAAATTGTGGGCATATTAATGCAGAGTCAATTGAAGAATATTTAGCCGTTGGTGGATATAATGCTACGGCTAAAGCTCTTTTTGACATGACTTCCGAGGAAATAGTGAAGGAAATATCAGAATCTTATCTCAGAGGAAGAGGTGGAGGAGGATTTCCTACAGGCAAGAAGTGGGAACAGGTATTAAAGCAGACTGAGAGTGAAAAGTATATAGTGTGTAATGGTGATGAAGGTGACCCAGGCGCATTTATGGATAGAAGCATGATGGAAGGTAATCCACATGGTGTGATTGAAGGAATGATAATAGCAGGTATTGCGACTAAGGCACATCATGGATACATTTATGTTCGTGCAGAATATCCACTTGCAGTTAAGAGGTTACGAATAGCTATAAATCAAGCTATTGAAAAAGGGCTTTTAGGTGAAAATATTTTAAATTCCGGATTTGATTTTGATTTGCATATAAATCAAGGAGCAGGAGCATTTGTATGTGGTGAGGGTAGTGCGTTAACTGCTTCAATTGAAGGAAGTCGTGGTATGCCAAGGGTAAAACCACCAAGAACTGTAGAACAAGGTCTGTTTGGAAAGCCAACAGTACTTAACAATGTTGAAACCTTTTGTAATGTTCCACAGATAATTAATAAAGGTGCTGAGTGGTATAAGACTATGGGTACCGAAAATAACTATGGAACTAAAGCTTTTGCCCTTACTGGAAATGTTAATAATACAGGTCTTATAGAAGTACCAATGGGAACGACTTTAAGAAAGGTAATCTTTGATATTGGAGGAGGAGTTAAGGATGGAGAATTCAAGGCAGTACAAATT
Source organism: Clostridium sp. DL-VIII (assembly GCF_000230835.1). NCBI lineage: Bacteria > Bacillati > Bacillota > Clostridia > Eubacteriales > Clostridiaceae > Clostridium > Clostridium sp. DL-VIII. Next base: position 5,103,302 of record NZ_CM001240.1, on the reverse strand, counting down.
GGTGGCCCATCTGGCGGATGTCTTTGCCTTCATGCACAGCATCTTGACTTACCTTTAGATTTTGATTCTTTAAAGAAAGTTGGTGCTATGATTGGCAGCGGCGGCTTAGTTGTTATGAACGATAAGAATTGCATGGTAGAGATGGCGCGTTTCTTTATGAAATTTACTCAAAATGAATCTTGTGGTAAATGTATACCATGTAGAGAGGGTACAAAGAGAATGTTGGAATTACTCAATGAAATAGTAGAAGGCAGAGGAACATTAGAACACATTGATATGCTAGAGGAATTATGCGAGACAATTTCTGATACTGCACTTTGTGGACTTGGAAAGAGCGCAGCATTCCCTGTCAGGAGTACTTTAAAGTACTTTAGGGATGAATATATTGCTCACGTTGTAGATAAGAAATGCCCTGGCGGAGTGTGTAAAGCATTAATGTCCTATGAAATTGACAAAGAGAAATGTAGAGGATGTTCAAAATGTGCTAGGATGTGCCCAGTACAAGCTATTTCTGGAGAGATAAAGAGCCCTTATACCATTGATAAAACAAAATGTATTAAGTGCGGCAGTTGTATAGAAGGGTGTGCTTTTAAAGCAATTAAAATAGTTTAAGCATATCTTCTTATATTAATTTCCTTCACGCTTTTGCATTAAAGAGAAATATATAATAACGGAAAGGATGATAATAACTATGTCAAAATATATGATAATTGATGGTGAAAGGGTAGAGTTTGATAATGAAAAAAATATTTTAGATTTAGTCAAGAAAGCTGGTATTGATCTACCAACACTTTGTTACTATTCGGATTTATCAATTTATGGGGCTTGCAGAATGTGTGTTGTTGAAGATGAAAGAGGCAGCATTATAGCATCTTGCTCAACTCCCCCAAAGGACAAGATGATAATTAAGACTAACACACCTAAGCTTCATAAGCATAGAAAGATGATTTTGGAATTATTGCTTGCTGCTCACTGTAGAGATTGTACTGTATGTGAGAAGAATGGTAAATGTAAACTTCAAAAATTGGCATTACGTTTTGGTATTACAAACATTCGTTTCAAGAGTAGTGAGGTAAAAGCAGAAATTGATATGTCGTCAAAAGCAATTGTCCGTGATCCAGGCAAGTGCATCTTATGCGGTGATTGCGTTAGAATGTGCAATGAAATACAAAATGTAGGTGCAATTGATTTTGCACATAGAGGTTCTGATATGGTTGTAAGTCCAGCCTTCGGAAAGAAATTAAGTGAAACAAATTGTGTAAACTGTGGACAATGTGCCACTGTGTGTCCTACAGGTGCAATTATTATTAAGAGTGATGTTAAGAATGTTTGGAAAGCTATATTTAATCCTAAACAGAGAGTAGTCGCACAGGTTGCACCAGCAGTAAGAGTAGCCTTAGGTGAAGAATTTGGAATGAAATTTGGCAAAAATGTAATGGGAAAAATCGTTGCAGCTATGAGAAGGGTAGGCTTTGATGATATTTATGACACTTCTTTAAGTGCAGATCTTACTGTTATTGAAGAATCTAAGGAATTTTTAGAAAAGTTAGAAATAGGTGATAATAAACTTCCTTTATTTACTTCTTGCTGCCCAGCGTGGGTTAGATATGTGGAAACAAAGCATCCAGAGTTATTACCATACGTATCCAGCTGTAAATCTCCGATGCAGATGTTTGGTTCTGTTATTAAGGAATACTTTAAGGAGAAAGATGTAGAGGAAGGTAAAGAAACTATATCTGTAGCAGTCATGCCTTGTACCGCTAAGAAAGCAGAAGCATCCAGAGATGAATTCATAAGAAATGGAATTCAAGATGTGGATTATGTAATAACTACAACAGAATTAAGTGCCATGATTAAAGAAATTGGTATTAAGTTTGATGAAATGGAAGCAGAATCTCTGGATGCACCATTTTCTCTATATTCAGGTGCTGGTGCGATATTCGGTGTTACTGGCGGAGTAACAGAGGCAGTTATTCGTAATGTTGTTAGTGATAAAACTTCTAGCGCTTTAAACGAAATAGAATTTATAGGAGTCCGCGGTATGGAAGGAATAAAAGTCTGTGAACTTTCTGTAGGGGATAAGAATCTACGTATCGGAATTGCAAGTGGACTTAATAATGTAGAAACTTTGATTGAAAAAGTAGGAAGCGGAGAAGAGAAGTTTGATTTTATAGAAGTTATGGCATGCCCAGGTGGATGCATATGCGGAGCAGGACAACCATTCATTCTAGGTGAAGATAAGATTCAAAGAGCAAGAGGATTATATAAAGTAGATAAGGTGGCTCAAATTAAGAGAAGTGAAGAAAATCCTATAGTTAAATCTTTATATAAAGGGCTATTAAGAGAACGATCAAAAGAGCTATTACATGTTCATTATATGAATGGTAGGTAGTAGGTAAGAAAAAATTCTATGCAAATTAAGGATATCTGATTTTCTAGAAATTAAAAATGGCTAATGTAGTAATTTATTGTTTCATAAAGAAAAGTTATGCTTCAGTTTAGTAGCTAAAGAAGTATAACTTTTTTTATTTAAGAGGGATATTAAAAATACATTTACAATAGGAAAATATTATTATATACTTTTCATAAGTGAAAATATTACTAGGGGTGCCTTTAGGCACGAGTAAAAACAATAGATCGATATAAATTGCCTATTATTTTTATTCATGTGGCTAAATGCTGAGAGAGTATATTATATGCTCAACCCTTTGAACCTGATTTGGTTAGAACCAACGCAGGGAAGTGAGTTTAATTATGCTATTATTATGCGTAAAGAATAAGCTTTCTTCTTTTGTTGGAGAAAGCTTTTTTGTTTAGAAAAATATTTTTAAAATGTCTTGTAAATTAAACAAGGAGTTGATAATATGCTTGAATTTAGAGACGTTACCTTCAAATATCCAGATGATGACTATAGGATTATAGAAGATCTATCATTTTCTTTAGAAAATGGAGAGTTTATTTCGATTATAGGTACCAGCGGTAGTGGTAAAAGTACTATTTTCAGATTGATAAATGGGTTAGAGAAATTTGAAAGTGGAGAAATTTTAATAAATGGGATTTCAATAAAAAATATAAAGAATTATAGTGCTTATATGCCTCAAAAAGACTTGCTTTTCCCATGGAGAACAATAAGTGAAAATCTTAGTCTGCCAATGGAATTACAAAAAATTAATAAAAGAGATAGAGAGAAAAAGGTGATTGAAATTCTTGAGGAGATTGGACTTTTAGAATATAAAGACAAATTTCCAAAAGATCTATCAGGTGGGATGAGGCAAAGAATATCATTTGCGAGAACAATATTAACTGGTTCTAATTTATTACTTTTAGATGAACCTTTTAGTGCATTGGATTCTTTAACTAAAATTTCAATGCAGGAATGGCTTTTAGAGGAATGGGAACGACTTAATAAAACAATAGTGTTTATAACTCACGATGTTGAGGAAGCAATTTTTTTATCAAAGTCAATATTTGTAGTGAATGATAAACCTATAACTCAGCTAGAGAAAATAGAAATTCCTCTGGAATATCCACGGAATAGAAGTATGCTTCAGAGGAGTGAAATAGTTAATTTAAAAGAAAGCCTTATAAGCAGACTTAGACAGAAGGTGAAATTATGAAAAAAAATTTGCCTGCAATTATATTAACAACAATACTTTTAGTGCTTTGGCAAGTTATAGCAATGATAATAAATGCTCATTACATATTACCATCACCAACGCAAATTTTAGTGAAGTTATGGGAACTTAAGGAACCTTTATTTTTAGTACATCTGCCAGCAACTATGGGAGTGACAATATTAGGACTTTTCATTTCAATTATTTTAGGATTAGCACTTGCTATATTTATGGACATGAGTGAAAAAGTAGAGAATGCTTTATATCCAGTTGTAATAGCATCTCAAACTATACCAACTACAGCTATTGCACCCCTTTTCGTACTCTGGTTTGGGTATAGTATATGGAGCAAGGTCTTGGTGACAATACTAATAACCTTTTTCCCAATAGCAATAGCTGTTCATGATGGGTTTAAAGCCACAAAAAGAGAAATGGAAGAACTTTTAATAACTTATGGTGCAAGCAGAAAAGACATTTTTATAAAACTTAAAATTCCAACTGCACTTCCATATTTCTTTTCAGCAATTAAAATGGCGGTGCCACTTAGTATAATAGGTGCAGCAATAGCCGAATGGCTTGGAGCACAAAGTGGACTTGGGTATTTTAGTAAAAGAATGATGACTCAGTTAGACGGTGCAGGAGTGTTTGCACCAATTGTATTGCTATCACTTATTGCAATTATTATAGTTGCGATTGTAAATATAATAGAGAAAAAGGTAATCAAATGGAGGAAGGAGATTTAATTAATGAACAAAAGAATTTTAGCATTTGCAATGTCATGTTTAATGATTTTTGCAATGGTAGGCTGTAATAAAGCAGCAAATCAATCAGAAGGAAGTAAAGGTAAAGACCTTGAAGAGGTAAACGTTGTTTTGGATTGGTATCCAAATGCGGTTCATGGATTTATTTATGAAGCTATTGAGAAGGGGTATTATGAACAAGAAGGATTAAAGGTAAATATAGAGTTCCCTTCAAATACCAACGATGCTATATCACTTACTGCAGCAGGAAAGGCTGATTTAGGGATATATTATCTTCAAGATGTGGCAATGGCAAGAGGAAATGAAAACATTCCTGTAAAATCTGTAGGGGCAATTGTTCAGTCACCATTAAGCATAGTACTTTCATTAAAAGATAAGAATATAAAGAGTCCCAAAGATCTTGTAGGAAAAAAAGTAGGGTATGGTGGAACAGCACTTTCTGAATCTATTATTTCAACAATGCTTGAAAATGTAGGAGAAAAAAAGGATTCAGCACAAACTGTTGATGTAGGTTTTGATCTAATGAGTTCTATGACAACAGGAAATGTGGATGCAACAATAGGCTGCTTTATAAATCATGAGGTTCCAGCGCTAGAAGAACAAGGATATGATCTTAACTATTTCTCCCCAACTGATTATGGAGTTCCTAATTACTATGAACTTGTTTTTGTTGCAGGAGAAGATAATCTAAATAAGAATTCAGATAAAATAGCAAGATTCTTAAGAGCTTCTAAAAAAGGTTTTGAAGATATGAAAGCTAATCCAGATGAAGCATTAAATATATTAATGAAGAATCAAAATGCAGAAAACTTCCCACTTAGTGAAAATGTTGAGAAGAAGAGTTTTAGCACTTTAATTCCAGTCATGGAAACTAAAGATGCTGAGTTTCTATCACAAGATCCAAAGGTATGGCAGGATAATATCGATTGGCTTGCGAAGAAAGGATTGCTTAAGAAATCATTTGATGCTTCTGAGGTTGTTGAAAATTTAAAATATTAGAGCAAATAAATGAAACACTAGTCATATAAAGATTAGTGTTTTTTTGTGCAAAAATTTTTATATCATAAGAAGAATTAAAATATTGACATCTAATTCTACAGAGCGTAGAATTAATTCTACAAGGTGTAGAATTAAACAATATGAATAGAAAAGAGGTTAAGCTGTGAAATTGATGAAGATTTCTGAATCAGAAATGGAGATTATGAAGATTATTTGGAAAAAAGAGGAGCCTGTTGCTACAGCAACTATTTTAGAAGAATTGCCAAAGGAAAATTCATGGAAGACAACTACGGTAATGACGCTTTTAAGCAGGCTTGTTGAAAAAGGAATTTTAAAAGTTAAAAAAATAGGGAAGTTAAATCATTATATTCCTAAAGTTACAGAAGAGAAATATAAAGCAGTTCAAACTAATATGTTTTTAGAGGATATGTATAATGGATCAATCAAAAATTTTATGGCGACATTATATAATAATAAAGATATTAGTGAGAAGGATATTTCAGATTTAAAGAAGTGGATTGATGAGGTATAAATATGGATAACATAGCTTTTATCTTAAAGATGTCATTAAGCGGCAGTATTTTATTTTTGATTATTTTATTATTTAGGCCGCTTACCAAAAAAGTATTTAGTTCTAGTTGGAATTATTATATTTTAGTTATCGTACTTTTTAGTTTTATTGTTCCTATGGGAAGCTTTGTTAAGTTACCTAAAGAATTGGATTACAAGTTACCAATAGTACAGATAGAAGCCTTTAATAATCGGAGCAGAGAATTAAATATGACAGAGATAGACAGGAAGGATATTGATGAGGGAAATAATGGTGCAGGCCTTCAGGAAAATAATAAGTTAGAAATTACAAGTCAAAGTAGTATAAAAGAAAAATCAAAAGGAATTTATGAAATACTTCGTAAAAATATAATGTTTTATATATGGCTGATAGGCGTATGTGTATGTTTAATGAAGGAGATTTTTATTTATAGATCTTTTTATAAAAAGCTGAAAAATTTAAGTACCGATATTACAAAGGAAAAGATGAGCGATGTATTGAGTAAATGCAAGGCAGAATTAAAAGTAAATAAAAAAATAATAATAAAGGAATGTGATTATATAAAGAGCCCAATGATTACAGGAATAATTAATCCAGTGATTACTCTCCCTAAAATGGACAATAATGAGGAGAAGGTTGAAATAGTTTTAATGCACGAATTAATTCATTATAAGCGTAAGGATTTATGGATAAAGATCATTGCACTTATTGTAAATATGTTAAATTGGTTTAATCCTTTAACATATATGCTTAGAAGCAGTGTCAATATTGAGTGTGAGCTATCCTTAGATGAATGTTTAGTGAAAAATATGGATAAATCAAAAAGGAAATATTATGGACAAATAATATTAGAATTAATAGAAGAGTCTGAAAGGAGATCGTTAATTATGGGAACAGCTTTATTTAAAAGTAGAAAAGAAATTGAAAATCGTTTAAAAAAAATCATGTATTTTAAAAAATCAAAGAAGTCAATTGTGTACTTTTCTCTTATTTCTGCTATAATTTTTACTTTTACTAGTGCGTTTACTTCAACAGTGGTTCTTGCCTCAAATGGCTCAAAAGTAAAGGATAGTTTGGTGTCAACTGAATTTGCAGTATTTGTTTCAGAAGATGGACTTTATATGTCCGACTTAAAAGAAAATAATCCTATTATTCTTGATAAAGGAGATAAAATTGCTGAGCCTTTGATATCAAGAGATGGAGAAAGTATTGCATATATCAAAGATGATTCTCTGTATATATGTAACATTAATACAAAAGAAACTCAAGAGGTAGCTAAAGATATAGAATCATATGATTTCGATGGTGAAAATAATTTAATATATTCTACAAAAGAACCTGGAATTTCAATATATGATACTGGAGCAAAAAAATCATCAAGTCTTATTAGTAATGAATATAAATATTACAATATTAAATGTGATAGCAAAAATAAAGTTTATGCTAGTAAAAGATATGAATATACACAAGGAGGACACTTAAATTCAAAATCACTTGGAATAATAAGTTATGATTTAAATAATAAATCAGAAAAAGTTGTTTTAGAAGGCAAACCGCTAATTAATACTGAAATTGGTGAACATCCTACAAATGCTCAGATACTTGAATCACTCGGATCAACTCCAAATGTTGCAAAAATATCAACCGATGACAAATATCTTTATATATGGAACGGTCCAAATTCTGGATCAGCTGCATCAGATATCAATCAATTTATCGTATATGATGTTATAAATAATAAGGTTATGAATTTTACCGAACATAATAATGGTGGAAATAGTGAAGGAATATATGGATTACATTATGAGGATAATATTTCACAAAATCCATTAAATAGTGATATTGTTGCTATTAATGAAGGTGTTGATAGAGATATGTTTGAAAACAAAAATTTAGGTGTAGCAGATATTAAATCTAATAATTTTGTTAAGCTTATTCCAGAAGATCAGGTATCTATGACACCATGTTATTCAAGTGATGGCAAAAATATATTATATTCAGCAAGTAACAAGTTAGATAGTAATGCTGCATCTTCAGTTTATAAAGATTGGGAAAATCAGCCCCATAATATTTATGAAATAAATACAGAATCTCAAAAGATAAAACAAGTTACAAATGGAAGGTATTTTGATTTCATGCCTAAATACTTATTAAATAATGAGATATTATTTGTAAGAGATGATGGAGGTTCGTTTAGTTTGTGGAAGATAAAGGATGGGGAAGAGACTAAACTTGCCGCTTCTTTAAATTTTAATGGTAAGTATATAAATAGCTGGTATTATGGACATTATGACACAGAAAAAGTTATAGATGTGTTTGCAAAATAATAAATTTAGAAAGTGAGTTCTTAATAAAATAGTTAATTCAAATTCAGCAGCATACAAAATTTAGAGCTAAGTATGCAAAGAATTAAGTTCATAGTAAAAGACTGGCTTTTGCTGGTCTTTTATTATGAACTTAATAATATATTTAATTATGACTATTTATGTTTCAAAGGAGCTGAAGTTACTTGGCTACAGAAACTGATTTTATACAGCCAGATAACCCAACGGATGAAGAGAGATACGAAATGTTAAGAATGACTTTGCAAAAAGCAAAGCGAATGGAGGATTTCTACAATATAGTAGAATTACTTAGTCCACCAAAAGACATTACAACAATTGTTGAACCTGGAAGCTGTAAAGGAATTAAAGTTGGAATAATAGGTGGAGGAGTTGCAGGACTTGCATCAGCCTTTGAACTTAGAAAGGCAGGTTTTGATATTACAATTTTTGAAACTGAAGAGAAACGTATTGGAGGAAGAATTTATACACATTATTTTGATGAAGATAAGAGACTTTATGGAGAGCTTGGAGCTATGCGCATACCTGTAGATCATGAAAGTACATGGCATTATATAAATACATTTAAATTGAAGACCAGGCCATTTATTCAAGATAATAAAAATGCATTTATTTATATAAGAAATAAACGGACCAGAAATGATCCGGAAGGAAAAAGTGTAATGGAAAATATTTATCCGGAATTTAATTTGACCCCAAGAGAAAGAAATACACCATGGCAAAAACTTATTTCAGATGCATTAGCAAGCAATTTATATAAGATAAATCCAACTATAAGAAAAGAATTGTTACAGGTGAAAAAAGAATATTCTTTAACTATTCAATATTTAGGCGATTTTAGAATACGAAAAGTCCTAGAAAAAATGGGATTAAGCGAAGGTGCTATAGAGTTAATTTCAGGATTAGCTCCTTTCCTTGGAGGTTTTTATTATAATAGTTATTCTGAAAACCTAATTGAAGAATATACTGTGGATTATGCTTATAGATATGAAATAGTTGGGGGAACGCTTAATTTACCACTTTCTTTTTATAATTCATTAATGTCTAAATCACCCAAGGAATACAGTAGTATCCAGGAAAATGATTTGGGAACAGTGAATTGGAAGAATGGAAAAACAGTACTTGGTATTTATAAGAAAAATCCTAATCAAGTTATTCTGGAATTTAAAGATGAAAAATCTTCAGAAATATTAAGTGAAACTTTTGATTTTGTTATTTGTGCAATTCCATTTTCAAGTCTTAGAAACGTAGAAATATATCCTATGTTTAGTACAGGAAAAATGCAAGCAATAAAGGAAGTTTTTTATACATCATCACAAAAGACTATATTCTTATGTAACGAACGGTTTTGGGAAAAAGGTGATGAAAGAGAAAGAATAATTGGAGGAGGATCTAACACGGATTTGCCTATTGAAACTATATGGTATCCTAGAAATAATAATAATGGATATGAGCAGAAAGTTTCAACTGGAAGAAAATATGATTTTAGTAATGAACCTGGAGTTTTGTTAGCATCTTATAATTTGACTCAAGATGCTATACGAGTTGGAAATTTAGGTGAAAAAGCTCGTTTTGAGGAAATAAAGAGGCAAGTTGAAGCTGTACATGGCTTACCAAGAGGATACTTGGATTCAGTAGTAGAGGATTTTAAAACAGTTGATTGGAATAGAGAAAAAGGTTTCTATGGTGGATTTTGTTATTTTATGCCAGAGCAGCAAAGACTTTTTTCATATGCAATGGCTAAGCCAGAATATGACAATAAGGTCTATTTTGCAGGAGAGCATATTTCATTAACACATGGCTGGATAGAAGGATCTTTAAGCACAGGAATGCAGGCAGCCAATGATATAGCGGAGTATTGTAAAAGTAAGTGAAAAGGAGCTGCCTAAAAGTAGAAACATGATTTCTATTTCTGGTGGCTTTTTTAGAAAAATTATATGTTATTAAATGAAGTTTTCTAGTATAATAGTACGGGAAGGGAGTAAGTACGATGAGAAAAAAAAGGCAAAATAAACGTAATAAACTCGTATCTGGAGTTATGATTTCTCTTTGTTGTTTAGCTGCTATGTATTTGGGAGTAGCACTTTATTCAGTTAATCACTTTAATTTAGGAACCAAAATTAATGGTGTTAATGTGGGGGGGAAAAGTGTTGATGAAGCCCAGAAAGAACTATCTTCTCAGATGCAGAGTTATAAACTCGAATTAGATGAACGAGGAGATACAAAGGAAGAAGTCAAAGGTACAGATATTGGGCTTAAATATGATCTAGATAAGATTAAGGACATAAAAAAAGATCAAAATCCTTTCACATGGATTTCTACGATTTTTAAGAAAAATGATTCTGCGACACCTGAAATAATTTCATATGATGAAGATTTATTAAATAAATCAATTAATAATTTATCTTGTGTTAATACTAAAAAGGTGACTAATCCTCAAAATGCAAGTTTTGAATATAAAGATGGAAGCTTTGAAATTGTAGATGAGGTTTTGGGGAATAAAATAAATAAAGATTCGTTACACGATAATATAGCAGATGCTGTACTTAGTGGAAAGACGTCCATAAGCTTAGATACAGATAATAGTTACGAGAATCCTAAATATACTTCAAAATCACAGAAAACTTTAGATACTAAAGATCTTCTTAATAAATATGCAGGATTAACTATTACTTATGATTCTAATGATAAGAAAGAGGTCGTAGATGGTTCTACAATACATAATTGGCTTAGCGTTAATGATGATTTAGATGTTACATTTGACGAAAATAAGGTTAGGAGTTATGTAGACAAATTGGCTGGAATTTACAATACCTTTGGAAATACAAGAAATTTTGTGACAGCTACACAAAAAACAGTACAAGTAAGTGGTGGAAATTATGGATGGATTGTAGATAAATCTAAAGAGGTTAAGGATTTAATAGAAGCCATAAAAGGCGGACAAGATGTAACAAAGGAACCAGCCTATGCACAAAAAGCATTTGTTAAAGGCAGTAATGATGTTGGAAATACATATGTAGAAGTAAATCTAACAAAGCAGCATGAATGGTTTTATAAAAATGGAGCTTTAGTTGTAGAAGGGGATGTTGTTACAGGTAATGTAAGCAATAATACAGGAACACCAGCAGGTACCTATGTTTTGAATTACAAAGAGAAAAATGCAACTTTAAAAGGTGAGGATTACGTCTCACCAGTAGAATATTGGATGCCTTTTAATGGGAATATTGGAATTCATGATGCAAGCTGGAGATCTACATTTGGTGGGAATATTTATATGTCAAGTGGTTCCCATGGTTGCGTAAATTCAATACCTGGTGTAGCTAAAACAATATTTGAAAATATTGAGCCAGGAACTCCAATTGTAGTATATAATGAGTAAGGAATTATTTGATTTATATTTTATTAATAAAATCTTAATACTATTAAATGGTATAGATATGTAAAGTTATGCTAATATAAAAGCAGGTTTAGATTAAAAGTCTTAACCTGCTTTTTTTATTATAGAGTATAGTAAAAAGCATACTAATTTAGCTATTTATAATAATTTAGGATGGTGAGTTTATGAATATAAAGATTCTAATAGCAGAAGATGATAATATATTTAGAGATCTTGTTTGCGATATAGTAAAAAAAGAAGGATATCTTCCAATCGAAGCGGGTGATGGAAAAGAAGCAATTGACATATTTTTTAGTTCTAGTGATATTGATTTGATAATACTAGATGTAATGATGCCTGTATATGATGGTTGGGAAGTACTTAACGAAATTAGGGAGCATTCTGATGTGCCGGTAATTATGCTGACAGCATTAGGAGATGAAAAACATGAAGTCTTGGGATTGAAAAAGGGCGCGGATGATTATATTTCAAAACCATTTAGTTACGAGGTGTTTATTGCGCGTCTTAATAATATAGTGAAGAAGATAAGAAAGAATTATTCTAATGAAATAAACATAGGAGGAATAAAGATAAATCAGGAGACGCATAAGGTAACAATAGGTGACGAGGAAATTAAGTTAAATCCTAAGGAATACAGTCTTCTAAATTTTTTGGTTAAGAATACCAATAAAGTATTAATAAGAGAGCAAATATTGGATAAAGTATGGGGGTATGATTTTGAAGGAGATATAAGAACTATCGATACTCATATAAAAACGTTAAGAGCAAAACTTTTAACTCGAGGGAATTGTATAAAAACAGTAAGAGGAAGTGGATATATGTTTGAGGTAGAAGAATATGAAAACAATTAAAACAAAAATGTCTATAATTTTTTTGATACTTATGGTTTCTTTAATTTTAAGTGGAATACTTTTAAATTCGGTATTCTTACAATCATATTATATTTATAAGAATAGAGGAAATTTAGTATCAATAAGTCAAAAAATCAAAGAAGAATATGCTAGCAGTAAAGGTAATAACTATGAATATGCTGATAGCGTACAAAATGTAGATAATATAAATACCATAATTATTGATAAAAATTATAATATGAAATATAATTCGCTTTACTCAAAATCCGCTGATGAAGAAAAAGGATTAACTAAAGAAATAAAAAAAAGCATTTCAGACTATGAGAAAAAAATTTCAAAAAAGAAATATGTTTATTATATTGATGAAAAGGATAATGAGCAAAGAACAAAATTGGTTTTTATTTCTCAAATAAATGATAATGACTTTATTATTTTAAAAAAATCTTTTAAAAGTATACATGAAAGCGTTGTAATAGCAAATGAGTTTTATATAATAGCAGGATTTATAGTGATATTTATTGGTACGATATTTATACTTATTTTCTCTAATAAAATTACGAAACCAATTATAGAGATGAGTAAAGTTGCAGAAAATATATCTAATCTTAAGTTTGATAAGGTTGTAAAAGTAAATTCAGAAGATGAAATTGGAAGGTTGGGGGATAGTATAAATAAAATTTCTGAAAAGTTGAATAAAAGCATAGATGAGTTAAAGAAAGATGTGCAAAGGAAAAAAGAACTTATAAGAAATATGTCTCATGAATTAAAAACACCAATAGGAATAATTAAAGGATATTCAGAAGGCTTAAAATATGGAGTGGTTAATGATAAAGAAAAAATGGATAAATACTGTACAATTTTAGCAGAAGAATGTGATAGAATGGATGCGCTAATTAAAGAACTTTTAGACTATTCTATGATTGAAGGTGGAATGACTGAGTTAAATCTAACGACTTTCGATATTTATGAATTTTTAACTAAAATTGAGGAACGCTTTAGGCCGATATTTGATGAAAAAAATATTGATTTCAACTTAGATTGTATGAAAAATTACAAAGTTTGTGCAGATGAAGATATGCTTGAAAAAGCTGTTAATAACTTTATTACAAATGCAATTAATCATGTATCAAGGAAAAGATTAATCAATGTAACTTGTGGAAAAAAAGAGGATAAAATAAGAATAAGTGTTTTTAATACGGGAGATAATATACCGGAAAAAGAGATGTGCAAAATCTGGGATGTGTGTTATAAAGTAGATAAAGCAAGGTCAAGAAAATATGGAGGACATGGAATTGGTTTATCATTAGTAAAATTAATAGTGCAATTACATGGTGGAATGGCCTGTGTGGAAAATGTAACTGAAGGTGTCATTTTTTATATTGAATTACCTGGCTCTGATTTTTAATTATATTTCACATAAATTTCACAAAAGAACCTTATTATATATTTGTAATCAACTAAGGCTGATTTGTAAATATATAATAAAGTTAAAGGAGAGAATGAATATGAAAAAGAAAAAAATATTAGGGATAGCTGTTGCAGCAATAATTGGAATATCAAGTATTATTCCAGCATTTGCAGATACTATTACTTCTCAAAATCAAACAGCTACTGTAGCACAAAGTCAAACAAATCAAGTAAGTAAACAAGAAAAACTTGCAAAAAAAGCAGCAAAATTAGGAATAGATATTACAGGGATGACAAATGAGCAGGCAAGAGAAAAAATAAGAGAAGCAGAGGCAGCAAAGCTGGGGGTAGACATTTCAGGTTTATCAAAAGAAGATGCTAACGCAAAAATAAAAGCAGCTAAAGAAGCTAAAAAACAAGCAGTGACTGAAAAATTAACACAAAGGGCTGCTAAACTTGGTATAGATATTACAGGCTTAACAGGTGAGCAGGCAAGGGATAAAATAAGGGAAGCAGAAGCAGCAAAGTTAGGCGTAGATATTACTGGCTTATCAAAGGAAGATGCAATGGCAAAGATAAAAGCCGCTAGAGAAACTAAAAAACAAAGTGTAACTGATAAGCTTAAAGAAAAGGCAGAAAAGATTGGTATAGATGTTAATGGTCTAACTAATAAACAAATAAGAGAAAAAATTAAAGCGAGTAAGCAAAGATCAAATACAACAACCATAGCGGAATAACTTGATAAAAATGAATCAATAAAACCATGTAGTTAATATATAGCTACATGGTTTTATCATTATAAAATAGGATAGAAATTATAAAATGCAGGAACAATAATTAGACTAATGCATAATGTATAAATATAACCAAGTAAATATATATGAATTATATAAAAAAGAAGTGAAAGTAAATAAGCTTTAGATATTGTTCTTCGCTTCAAGTTACAAAAAAGTGTAATTAACTTTATAAAAAGCAATGAGAAAAAAGGGGAAATACAATGAATTCAAGAGAATACTTTGATAACGTAGCATTAAATTGGAATAAAATGCGGAGTGAATACTTTAAGGATGAAGTAAAAGAAAAAATAATACAGAAGTTAGATGTGAGAAATAAAGTGATAGGAGATTTAGGGTGTGGAACAGGATTTATTTCATTAGGACTTGCAGAACAAAATCCAAGTATTGTTTTTGCAATAGATCAGTCGTTGAATATGCTTAGAGAATTAAAGAAGGAAATAACTAAACAAAATTTTAATAATGTGTATCCAATAAAATCTACATTAGATGAGTTGGTTTTATTTGATGAGTCATTAGATGCGATAACTATAAATATGGCTCTTCATCATATAATAAATCCTAATAAGAGCATAAAAGAGATGCATAGAGTATTGAAAAAAGGAGGGAAAATAGTAATTTCAGATGTTTATAAGCATAACGGTGAATGGGCTAAAGAAGAAATGCATGATGAATGGCTTGGATTTAGTGAAAATGAAATAAAGGAATGGCTCAAAGATGCTAATTTTAAAGAAATTGAGATAGAAGATACAGAATTAAAGGCAATAGGGATATCGAGTGAAGGAGATTACACAAAGACAGGTATATTCTTGGCTACAGCAATAAAATAATTTGAATTTGTATTGGATATGGAGAAGATTTAATAAGTGTATAAGTTATTTGAAAATTTTATTGTATTTGTTAAAAAATAATGGAAGAAACTTAAGCTTCAATGAAGAATATAAGTTTCTTTCATTATTTTTTGTTTAAAATTATAATTAGGCTTTATAATGATATCGTAAACATAATTTTTTTGTAAATGTTATCAGAAGAAAGTAAATAAATTTGTATAAAAAAGTGGAACAATATGCTTGAATATAAAAACAAATCATTGTATAATACATACTGTTAGTACACGAACAATATGTACGGAAATAATTTACAAATGGAGGGGTAATATGAAAAAGACTATGTTAGTTTGTTTAGTTGCGGCGATGATACTTAGTGGATGCAGTTCGGCTGCCAATACCACAGGTACAAAAACTAACTCACAAATTACTGCGCAAACAACAACAGATGAGCAGGTTAAGGTTAAATATATTATGGCTGGTAAAATTGACTCAAATGATCAGGTAAACATAGCCTCAAAAATTTCAGCAAGGGTTTCAGAGGTATTAGTTGATGTTGGTTCAAATGTAAATGCAGGAGATGTAATTGTTAAATTAGATACAACAGATTTACAATCCCAAGTAAATCAGGCACAGGCAGCGGTAAATACTGCAAATGCGAGTTTGGTTAATGCAATGAATAGTACAAGACCAGAACAAATTGAACAAGCACAGGCAGCCTTAGATAGTGCAAATAAAAGTTACGATATTGCAAAAAAGAACTATGATCGTACGAAATCTTTAGTAGATGCAGGCGCGGCTACACAACAGCAGCTTGAAACTGCTGATCAACAGCTTTCAGCTGCAGAAGCTCAACAAAAATCATCTCAAGATCAATTGAAGATGCTGCAAGATGGTGCAACAGAAACTAGTATTGATGTTTTTAAAGCACAAGTAGAACAAGCACAAGCAGCTTTAAAAACTGCCCAAACCGCTTTAGATAATGCAACTATCACATCACCAATTTCAGGGAAGGTTACTGCTAAAAGTATTAATGTAGGTGAGATGGCATCGCCAGGGGCAGCTCTTGCTTCAATATCTGATCCCAATGCACTAGTAGTAAATGCATACGTGCCTTTAGAGATTGCAAATCAATTAAAAGAGGGAAGCGATGTGACTGTTAGAGTATCGGAAGTAGGAGATACTGAATTTGAAGGGAAAATAGCAGTTATAAATTCAAAATTAAATTCCCAAAGTAATAATGTTTTAGTCAAGGTAAGTTTATCAGATCCAAATTCATTATTAAAACCTGGTATGTTTGCAGAAATTGGACTAAAGGAATAAGGAAAGAGGTGACTTTGATATGAATGGAAAACGTAAAATGTTAATTATTGGAATTTTAATAGCGATTGTAGTAGCATTAGGTAGTATAGGTTTTTATTATTGGTATGAAAATACATATTATGTTTCTACAGAAGACGCAAAAATTAATGCAGATTTTGTAAATGTAATTCCACAAATTTCAGGTAAGTTATTAGAGCTTAACGTTGATGAAGGAGATGTAGTTACAAAAAATGAAATACTGGCTCGTCAGGATATGAATGGTCTTCCAGATACAAGTGTAGAACAGTCTTTAGTTAGAGCGCCTATGGATGGTATAGTAGTAAAAAAGCAAGGCGAGGTTGGGGAAATTTTTTCAAATAGTCAAGCGTTATTTACTCTAGTAGATCCTAAAGAGATATATATAACTGCTAATATAGAAGAAACAAAGCTTTCAGGAGTAAAAGTTGGACAACCAGTTGATATAAGTATAGATCAATTTGGATCAGAAAAGTTTAAGGGAAAAGTTAAAACTATAGGCGAGATATCCAATTCAGCTATATCGCTGTTACCATCATCAACAAGTGGTACCTTTACAAAGGTAGTACAAAAAGTACCAGTAAAAATCTCGATTGATGATTCTGGTGAAAAGATTCTTCCAGGAACTAATGCAGTTATTAAAATTCATATTAAATAATGAGGTGATCTGTAATGGGAGAGAGTAATAATGAGTCATTAGCAAGTAGTTGGTTAGCATTAGGTGTAGTTATAATAGGTACTTTTATGTCTATACTTGATAGTAGTATAGTAAATATTGCTCTTCCTAAAATGATGGCTGTTTTTGGAGTATCTTTAGATGATATAAAGTGGGTATTGACGGCTTATACTTTAGCACTCGGTGCTATTATACCTCTTACAGGATATTTACAGGAAATTTTAGGAGCTAAGAGAATATATGTATTCGCTTTGGCTATGTTTACAGTTGGTTCTATGCTTTGTGGTATCTCTTGGAGCAATACTAGTATGATAGTATTTCGTATAATCCAAGCCATTGGTGGAGGAATGATAATGCCAGTAGGAATGTCCATAATATATCAAATATTCCCTAGAGAAAAAATAGGATTAGCTCTTGGCTTCTGGGGGATAGCAGCTATGGCGGCTCCTGCTATAGGACCAACATTAGGTGGATATATTATTGAGAAGATGGACTGGAGACTTATTTTTAATGTTAATGTTCCAGTTGGAATAGTTGGAGTAATATTAGCTACGATTTTATTAAAAGGTTCAGAAAGGAAGCCGTTTAAGGCTTTTGATATAATTGGATTCTTATCGTCCACTATAGGTCTAGTAAGTGTATTATATGTTCTTGGTGAAGGATCATCAATTGACTGGTCAAAACTTGAGAATCCAATCTTGATGACTCTTGGATGTCTAAGTTTAGTACTATTTGTTGCAAATGAATTAACTCATCCAAGTCCACTTTTAGATTTAAGAGTATTTAAGCTGTTTGAATTCTCAATAAGTCAGATTATAACAAGTGTCTTAACATTGGCGATGATGGGAGGAGTCTATGTATTACCTCTATTCTTGCAAAATGTAAGAGGGTATACAGCTATGCAATCTGGATTAATCATGTTACCTGGAGCTTTAGTAATGGGAGTAATGATGCCGGTAAGCGGTAATCTTATGAATAAAGTTGGAGTAAAGGCTCTGGTTGTACCTGGACTTATAATACTTGCTGGAGCTTCATATGAGCTTGCACTTGCTATAAATATGAATTCTAGTAAAGAAAGCATAGTTATCCTTAATTGCATAAGATCTGTTGGAATTGGATTAAGTATGATGCCAATAAGTACTAGTGGAATGAATGTAGTACCAAGTCATTTAATCAGCAGAGCATCAGCTCTTTCTAATACAATAAGGCAGATAGCAAGTTCAGTTAGTGTTACATTAATGTCTACTATTATACAAGGAAGAAATGATTATAATTATGCAAAACTAGCAGAACAAATTAATGTATATAATAAAACATCTAATGATACAATAAATACATTCGCAAGAGCATTTATGGGCACAGGAATGGATCCAAATACTGCTAAAGCGTCTGCGTTATCATATATAGGAAAGATGATTCAAGGGCAGGCATATACAGATGCTATGGCTTATTCGGTTATGGTGACTGTTGTTATAATATTTCTAGCTATATTTTTAGCTTTATTTATGGGTTCAAAGAAAACACCTAAGAAGGAAAATAAGGAAGGTGAAAAAAATGAATCAACGGGAGGAGTACTCGTCTCCGAATAATGAGTTAATCCAAAAACAAGCAGATGAGATAATGGATATATTTAAAGATATAAAGAAATCCATGGGGTGTAAATTTGAAAAGTGTGCAAAGCAATATGGATTTACAGTTCCGCAAATGGGAGTTATATTTCATTTAAATGATGTACCATCAATAACTCTTAATGAGTTAAGCGAGCATATGGGACTTACAAAAAGTACAGTTTCAGGCATAATAGATCGTCTGACTAAACAGGGTGTTGTTACGAGAGAGATACCTAAGGATAATAGAAGAACTGTGAAGCTATGCATATCAGAAGAATTCAAAAAAAACACGGATATATGCTCTATGAGGAAGAAGTTTATGGGGGATTTTATAGCCGATGCCATAAGAAAAACCAATCCGGAAGAAGTAGAAAAGATGATATATGGATTAAAGCAATTTTGTATATTATTACAGAATAAGGATTGAGAAAAATAAAGATATATAATTAATACACAGATTTTTGATTTATGTATAGTATAGATATATTTAATTATTACCGCACTGGAAAATCCAGTGCGTTTTTTTATTCTTTAAGAATTTATAATAAATTTAAATTTGTGGATAATTATTACAAATGGATATTTTACTATGGTTAAATGGTTCAAAAGGAATAAAAAATAATCGTATCCCCTGCCATATTTTCATTATATGCGTTCGGAAAGGCAGATGCGTAAAAAAAATTCCGTCTCGTACTCACTTACTATGTTTCCTATATATATTTACTAATGCTTAAAATTTATATATAATCTTATATTATAACGTAAATATATTGAGATATATTACGTTAATAAAATTAATTTATAACGTAATATATAATCTTTTATATATCGTTAGGAGGTGCAGTTTTAAAAATGGATAAAGTAAAAATTTCAGATATAGCTAAGGAACTTGGTACATCGACCATCTCTGTAAGCAGAGCACTTTCAGGACAGGCAGGAGTTGGCGAGGAATTAAGAAATAAAATCTTAAATAAAGCAAAGGAGATGGGATATTTTAAGGCTAAAAATAATGAGGATATTAAAATTTTAGTACTTCATCAAAAACCATTTGTGCACGATACAAGTAACTATAGTCTTAAAGTTCAGGGGATTGAAAAAGCAATACAAAAAATAGGCTGCGAATATGACCTGGAATTTGTAGACAAAGATCATCAAGAGGAACTTTATATGCCATATAAGATTCAAAAAGGAAGTAGTTTTGATGGAATCATTTTTATTGGAAGATTTAATAGTGAATATGTAAATTTTATTTCAAGTAAGATAAAGAACCAAGTCTTTTATACGGGTTATTCACCTTCTTTTGATTGTGATAGTGTTTGGTATAACTTTAATAATGGCGGTTATAAGCAATGTGAATACTTAATTAGAAAGGGACATACAAGAATTGGATTTTTAGGAAATAGCAGTGTGTATAAAAACAAGGAAAAGGTACTTGGAATAACATCAGCACTAGAGGATTATGAACTACCAATAAGAAATGAATTTTTTATTTATGAAGAAAATTTTGAAGAAAAGATTCTGAGCTTGCTTAATAGTAAGGATGCGCCAACAGCAATAATTTGTCAGTGGGATTATACAGCAATAAAATTGATAAAATTCTTATATGAGAATGGTATAAAAGTACCAGATGATATATCGATTGTTGGCAGTGGCAATACGGAAATGTCGTCATTATCTATACCTGCACTATCGACTTTGGAGCTTAATATTGATTATGCATGTGAAATTGCAGTATCGCTACTATTAAAGAGAATTGCAAATACTGAGAAGCCTTATGAAAATATCACAATAAATAGTGTTTTGGTAGAGAGAGAATCGGTAAAGAATATATAAATTACTAATGCTAATTTGGATAGGAGATGTTATATGGGGAAAAAGATATTAATTAATTTTATATGGAAACATAAAATATCATATCTTGTTGGAGTGATATTCATGCTACTTACATCTTATATTCAAACTCTTTTTCCTAGAGTTCTTGGGAATACAATAGATATTTTGAAAACAAATAATTTCAATGTGGATGATATATATATAAATATTTTCTATATGATGATTATTGCATTTGGAACCTTTATAACTACATATATATGGAGAAACTTTATTATAGCAAATGCTAGAAATATGGAATGTTATCTGAGAGAAAAGCTTTTTGAGCATTTTCAAAAATTAGCACCTGAATTTTATAATAGAAGGAAAACTGGGGATTTAATCGCTTATGCTATAAATGATATAAATGCTGTAAGAATGACATTTGGTCCTGCTATAGCGAGATCGGTTAACGGAATAGTTATATGCGTTATTTCAATTTATTCAATGACAAAAGCTATAAACTGGAAGGTAACAATGCTCTCTTTAATACCTGTTCCTTTAATAATTCTAATTATGATTAATGTGGGTAAAATTGTTAGAAAGCGCTTTAGAAAAGTTCAAGAAAATTTTGCGTCAATTTCAGACAGGGTTCAAGAAAATATAAATGGTATAAGGGTTATAAAGGCTTATGTTCAAGAGGATGAAGAAGTTGAAAAATTCGAAGAGCTTAATAGGGAAATGGCAAAATCAAATTTAGATATGGTTCGCATATCATCTTATTTAGCACCATCAATTGAAATTTGTTTTACTATTAGCTTTGTCTTGAACCTCATAGTTGGAGGAAATATGGTTTTAAGTGGGGAGATCTCTTTAGGTGACTTCATTGCATTTAATGGATATCTTACAATGATAATGGGGCCTGTAATTTCAATCGGCAGTATTATTTCAGTTTTTCAAAGAGGTATGGCTTCACTAAACAGATTGAATGAAATATTTAATTCAGACATCAATATAAAAGAAAATGAAAGCTGTGTAAAAAATAAGGCCAATGGTGATATAGAAATAAAAAATCTCACTTTTTCATATCCGGGATCAAAAGAAGAGGTGTTAAGAAACATAAATATGGTCATTCCTAAGGGACATACTATAGGAATAATAGGCAAAACAGGTAGTGGAAAGAGCACTTTAGTTAATTTGCTGCTTCGAATGTATAATGTCCCTAGAGGAAAAATAATGGTTAATGAAATAGATATAAATGATTATGAATTGAAATCTCTCAGAGATAGTTTTGGATTTGTTCCACAGGATAATTTCTTGTTTGATGCTTCTATATCTGATAATATAAAATTTTTTAAAGAAATATATCAGAATGAGGAAGTTATAGAGGCTGCTAAAAACAGTTGTATATTTGAAAGTGTTATGGATTTTCCACAGAAATTTTCGACAATTATTGGAGAAAGAGGTGTAAGTATTTCAGGTGGACAGAAACAAAGAATTTCGATTTCAAGGGCATTAGTTAAAGATCCAGAAATACTTATATTAGATGATGCGTTATCAGCTGTAGATACTATTACGGAAACGCAGATACTTAAGAATCTGAAAAAGTTAAGAATGAATAAAACATCTATAATAATTGCCCATAGAATATCTGCAGTTATAGAAGCTGATGAAATTATAGTGCTCGATAATGGTAAAATACTTGAAAAAGGCACACATTCAGAATTAATGGCAAAAGGAGGAACGTATTATGATATCTACAGATCTCAATTCCATGAAGAAGACAATGGATTTGGAAATGAAGCCTCCTAAAAAAACTAAAACTATAAGGCGATTAATAAAATTAATGCTGCCCTACAAAAAAGGAATGGTCTTTGCGTTTACATGTGCGATTCTAGTAAATATAGCAACATTAATAAAACCATACATTTTAAAATTAGTAATTGATGATTTTCTGACAAAGCATATAGCACAAAGAGGATTTTATTCAATAACTACAATGGGAATAATATATTTTTTAGTTGTAGCATTAAGTGGTTTTTTATCGGTATCTCAAGCTTTCTTGATAAATAAAGTAGGACAAGACGTAATGAAGACACTGAGAAGCAGAGTTTTTAAAACAATTCAATTACTTCCTCTTTCATATTTAGATAAAACATCTTCTGGAAGATTGATAACAAGAGCAACTAATGATGTAGAAGCATTAAGTGAAATGTATACAGATGTTATAATTAGTCTTTTTAAAGATGTAATTTTGATAATTGGAATAGTGTATACAATGATTATAATTAATGTAAAGCTTGCTTTAATATCGTTTTGCGTAGTTCCATTAATGTTCGGAGTAGTATTTGCTTTAAAGACGA
This sequence comes from Clostridium sp. DL-VIII, assembly GCF_000230835.1. Lineage (NCBI taxonomy): Bacteria > Bacillati > Bacillota > Clostridia > Eubacteriales > Clostridiaceae > Clostridium > Clostridium sp. DL-VIII. The sequence continues at coordinate 5,079,964 of NZ_CM001240.1, read as the reverse complement.
GAATAAAAAGAAATTTCACTAAAATGAAGAGTTTAATTGGAAAAATAAATGGCTTCATGGCGGAAAATATATCAGGAATGAAAATAATACAAATTTTTGATGGTGAGAAAGAGAAAGAAGAAGCTTTTTCTAATTTAAATAATGAATATTTTAAAGCTACATTATTTCAAGTGTGGATGAATAGTTTTTTAAAACCAGCAGCAGATGTTTTTCAAAGTTTAGCTGTAGCTATTTTAATATGGTATGGCATGGGAAAAATTTCTGATAATACTTTAAGCATAGGTGTACTTTATGCATTCACAAATTATATAAAACAATTTTTTGATCCTATTTCTGATATGGCTGATAATTATACAACCATTCAATCAGCTCTGGTTTCTGCTGATAGAATATTTGAATTGTTAGATCAAGAAGAATATTTAGAAGATTTAGATCTTGGAGTTGAGGCTAATAATTTTCGAGGAGATATAGAATTTAAAAATGTCTGGTTTTCTTATAATGATAAGGATTGGGTTTTAAAAGATGTTAGCTTTAAAATATCTAAAGGGCAGACAGCAGCATTTGTTGGGCAAACAGGTTCTGGAAAGACAACAATAATTAGTCTTTTGAGTGGATTCTATGAGGTGCGGAAAGGCGAAATTTTAATTGATGGAATAAATATAAATAAAATAAAAAAGAGAGATTTAAGAAAAAATATATCAGTTGTGCTTCAGGACGTTTTTCTATTTTCAGGTACAATTGAAAATAATATTACATTAAATGATAGTATTGATCAAAGTGAAATAGAAAGAGCTTTAGAAATTTCTCGAGGGAAAGATGTTATTGAGAACTTTGAGAATGGAATTAAGGAACCAGTAATGGAAAGAGGAAGTACTCTTTCAGCAGGCCAGAGACAATTAATATCTTTTGCAAGGGCAATTGCTCATAATCCTTCAATATTTGTTCTGGATGAAGCTACAGCTAATATTGATACAGCAACTGAAATGTTGATTCAAAAAGCTATAGATAATATTACAAAGGAAAAAACTACAATAATAATAGCACATAGGCTTTCAACCATTAGGAATGCAGACGTAATAGTAGTTCTGAAAAATGGCCAAGTCTTAGAAACTGGTAATCATGATTCGCTTATGAAAGCTGGTGGGTATTATAAAGAGCTGATAATAAAGAAATAAGCTGTATATTTAAGTTTGAAGTAAAATGAAATGACTTTTTAAGTAAAAAATTATATGTATGCTGTTTAGAAAACAATATGTATGGAAGAGAGAAAATATATGAATATCACAAATGATATAAAAAAAACATTTAACAATCCTTTTACTGCATTGAAGCATAAAAATTTTAGATATTACTGGATAGGTATGTGTGTATCTTTAATAGGTACTTGGATGCAAAATATAGCACAGCCATGGCTGGCATATACATTAACTAATTCACCTTTTTTGCTTAGTTTAATAGGAATAGTTCAATTTACACCTATGTTAATATTTTCATTATTTGCAGGAGTTATTATTGATAAGTTCTCAAAGAAGAAGATCCTAATATTTACTCAATCTGCTTCGCTTGTTATCACTTTGATACTAGCGATTTTAGTGTGGACAGGAAAAGTGCAATATTGGCACATATTGATTATGGCTACAGCTCTTGGCATAGTTAATACTGTTGATATGCCATCGCGTCAATCTGTAATCATAGAACTTGTAGGAAAAGAAGATTTGATGAATGCAATTGCTTTAAATTCTATGGTTTTTAATCTAGCGAGAATTATAGGGCCGGCAGTTGCGGGAATGGTAATGGGGTATGCCGGAATTGCAGCTTGCTTTTTTGTAAATGCAATTAGTTTTAGTGCAGTATTAATTAGTTTGTTCTTCATTAAGTTAAATCCAGTAACCAAAAAAAATAAAGAAAATAAGAAAGTTTTAAATGAAATTAAAGATGGGCTTAAATACATTTATAAAAAGAAGACTTTACTCTATACTATTTTAATATTGGCTGTAGTAGGTACATTCGCTCCGAATTTTAATGTACTTGTACCTGTTTTTGCAAAGGAAGTATTGAATCAAAATGAAGCAGGATTTGGAATATTAATGTCTTTCATGGGGTTAGGATCGTTTCTTGGAGCTATGTTTATTGCAACTTTAAGCAAATCTGGGCCTAAAAGGTTTATAATTAATGTTGTACCCTTAATTGTAGGTGCTGCATTAATTATTACTGGATATACCAATGTCTATTTATTAACGGGTATATCTTTAGCGATTACTGGTTTCTTTTTTATATCATTTACTTCAAATGCAAATTCAACTCTACAGCTTAATTCAAGCAATGAATATAGGGGGAGAGTGATGAGCATATATACTTTGGTATTTTCCGGCTCTACTCCATTTGGAAATCTTTATGCAGGATTATTCGCGGAGCATTTTAGTGCCAGAGTTGGATTTGCTGCTTGTGGTGGTATAATAATACTTCTTATGATATTTTTGCTTTTGTGGAAAGAAAGATTGAAAATAAGTTAGAGGTAGATATAAATGAAGATAATATATTTTTGATATGAGTATTTAGTGATATAATCATAACTAGAAACTACTTTTAGTAATTTTATCGTATTGCTAAGTTTATAATTTGGTAGAGTGGGATAATTATTTAGTGAGTAAGAAAAGATATATGAGCCTTTAGGAGGAAATATGGCAGATAATAAGGAAGTTGACAACAATATAATTAATTCATCAAAACCATTAGGAGAACAGACATCAGATAGAATTATTCAATTAATAATAGAAAATGATTGGAAGAGTGGAGATAAGTTACCTAATGAATATGAACTAGCCGATATGCTTAATGTTGGAAGAAGTACAATTAGAGAAGCTATAAAAGCTTTAGTTTCTAGAAATATATTAGAGATAAGGAGAGGAGCGGGGACTTTCATATCTCAAAAGGGCGGAATTGCTGATGATCCATTAGGATTAACATTTGTAAAAGATAAATTTAAATTAGCACTGGATTTATTGGAAGTTAGATTTATGATAGAACCATCAATAGCGTCGATAGCTGCAGTAAAAGCCACAGAAGATGAAATACAACAAATGTCAGTTTTATGCGATGAAATAGAAAAACTTATTTTAAATAATGAACCTTATTTGGATAAGGATATAGAGTTTCATACCGCTATAGCTAAAAGCAGTAAAAATTTAGTTATGGTGAATTTGATTCCTATAATAAACAGCTCGATTACAATATTTATCGATATTACAAACCAAAAATTAAGGAATGAAACAATAGAAACTCATAGAGAAATTTTAAATGCAATCAAGTCACATAACTCTAATGCTGCACACGATGCGATGCTTTTACATTTGGTATATAATCGTAGAAATATTAGAAATGTTATAGATAAGGGGAAAGAAATATATAAAAATTCTTAAAAATATCTGTTTGATTTTCAACAGATATTTTTTTTGACTTTAAAATACATCGGATGTATTTTAAAACTATATTATGTATTACAATAATATATCAGATGTATAAGTGATAAAATAAGCAAAAATAAAAGAAAATAAAGTTTGAGATGAAAAATATTGACAAATACATCTGATGTGATATGATGAATACATCGGATGTATTTAAACGGTATCAAATGTTGATAAAGGAGATATGTATTATGATTAGTCAAGAAATAAGAAAAATTGCTCCAGAAATGGATCCACTCCGCAGAGGAATGGGGTGGACTACAGAAGATTTAGCAAAACCTCAAATTATAATAGAAAGTACATTTGGAGATAGTCATCCAGGAAGTGCTCATCTTTTTGATTTTGTAAATAAAGCTGTAGAAGGAGTTAATCAATTAGGAGGGAAGGCAGCAAGATATTTTGCAACGGATATTTGCGACGGAATGGCACAAGGACATGATGGAATAAATTATTCTTTAGCATCTAGAGATACACTTACATCATTAATTGAAATACATGCCAATGCAACACCATTTGATGCAGGAGTATTTATCTCAAGTTGTGATAAAGCAGTTCCATCACATCTTATGTCAATTGGAAGATTAAATATACCTTCTATTATTGTAACAGGAGGAGTAATGGAAGCTGGACCAGATTTATTGACTTTAGAGCAGATTGGTGCTTATAGTGCAATGTGTCAGCGTGGAGAAATAACAGAAGAAAAATTAACTTATTATAAAGAACATGCATGTCCATCATGCGGAGCATGCTCATTTATGGGAACAGCAGCTACAATGCAGGTTATGGCAGAAGCCTTAGGATTAATGCTTCCAGGAAGTTCATTAATGCCAGCTACTTGTGAAGATTTAAAAGATGTTGCTGTAAAAGCTGGTAGACAAGCTGTTGAATTAGCTAAAATGAACCTTCGTCCAAAAGATATGGTAACAATTAAATCTTTTGAAAACGCTATATTAGTTCATGCAGCTATATCTGGATCTACTAATTCATTATTACATTTACCAGCAATAGCACATGAATTTGGATTATATATAGATGAAGAAACTTTTGATAGATTACACAGAAACGCACATTATTTATTAAATATACGTCCAGCTGGAAAATGGCCAGCTCAATATTTCTATTATGCTGGTGGTGTACCTGCAATAATGGAAGAAATTAAAGATCAGCTTCATTTAGATGTAATGACTGTAACAGGTAAAACTTTAGGTGAAAATCTTGAAGAATTAAAAACAAACGGATTTTATGAAAAATGTAATGAATATCTTGAAAAAGTTGGAGTTAAAAAAGAAGATATTATTCGTCCTTTTAATGATGCTATTAGTACTAATGGTTCAGTTTCAATATTAAAAGGAAATATCGCTCCAGAAGGTGCAGTAGTAAAACATTCTGCAGTTCCAAAAGAAATGCATGAAGCTATATTAAAAGCAAAACCTTTTGATAGTGAAGAAGAAGCTATTGATGCTGTATTAAAGAAAGTAATTCGTCCAGGAGATGCGGTATTTATAAGATATGAAGGACCAAAGGGAAGCGGAATGCCTGAAATGTTCTATACAACAGAAGCAATTTCTTCTGATGAGGAATTAGCTGCAAGTATAGCATTGATAACTGATGGTAGATTCTCTGGTGCATCTAAAGGTCCTGCAATTGGACATGTATCACCAGAAGCAGCAGTAGGTGGACCAATCGCGCTAGTTGAAGAAGATGATTTGATTGAAATTAGTATTCCAAAGAGAAGTTTACAGATTGTTGGTGTAAAAGGTAAGAAATGTAGTGAAGAGGAAATTCAAAAAATACTTGAGGAACGTAAGAAAAATTGGAAACCAAGAAAATCAAAATATGAATCTGGTATTTTAAAGATTTTTTCAGATCATGCAGTATCTCCAATGAAGGGTGGATACATGAAATAATTAATTCTGTGCATGGACTTGTGGGTGTATTAATTATAAATGCTTTGATTTAAATACATAAAATAAGGTTCAAATATTTCAGTAAAGTGATGTCTTAAAGCAATTAATGATTATTTTAAGACATCTTTTTATTAAAAAAGACTTTAGGAATAATATTTGGAGCATGGTGTTTTGTATTTACTGCTTTTGCATGTATTGGTGGAATGTATTCACAAGATACATTTCAATTGGTGCTTAACATTATAACTCCATTTGTATTACTTGGATTAGGTTTGATTCTGCCTTATTTTGCAAGAAGAGAGAAGCGTATTTAGTTAGTATGTAAATTTATTTGCTGAAAACTATTATAAAGTCAACGAGTTAAATACATCAGTATACTTAATTATAAAACCGTGTCAACTAAGTTTGGCACGGTTTTAATTTTTTATGAATCAAGGTTTATTTAAAAGAATAAATATAGATATGGATAAGAAATGAGAAAGTGGTGCATAATTCAATAAAAGACGTAGTAACTAGGGAATTAGATATGGTATAATTTTGAACAAGGAATACGATAGAAAATTATATTTTTTGTAATTATGAGGGGGATTATGGATAAAAAATTATATTTATCGGCAACTGACAAAAAAATAGCAGGAGTATGTGGTGGATTTGCTGAATATTTTGGATTAGATTCTACTCTTATTAGAATCGGGTATTTAGCAATGATTTTATTAGCAGGTACAGGAATACTTTTCTATATTATCTGTGCTTTGGTTATACCTAAAAAGCCAGTGGAATAAAAAATTAATCTTAATTTGATAAGTATGTCTATTCACAAAGGAGGAATTAGAAATGGAACAGATAAATAATATCTTGGATAAAGCGCCAATTCATTTAACTACAAATACAATAGTTCTTGCAGCGGTGGCTATCATTGCAGTATACATTTTAATAAAGGCTATAAGTGGTATTATTAAAATAGCTGCCATTATAGGAATATGCTACTTTGTATTAATGTCTCTTCAAAGTACAAATCTTGTTAATATACCAGGTGTAAGAGATGCCTATACAACAATAGAAAAATATATTCCTTCAAAAGAAGTATGGACAAATGCGGTTGATAAAGCAGAGAAAATAAATAAAGTGGTTAATGATTTGAATTAGTAGCTTAAGGAGGCAAAATATGAAAACTTCAACTCATAGAATAGCAATTCCTTCGATCCTTGAAGTAGGAAAAGGGAATATTAACAGTATAGGTACATTTATTAAGAAAGGAATGTTTAAAAAGGTTTCGATATATTTTGGGGAAGGTATAGAAGAGTTATTTGGTGATGCCATATGTAGTTCGTTAAAGGAAGCTGATATTCAAATTTCTCAAACTGGAACCATATCAGATATAAAATTTGAGGAGGTTAGTATAAAGGCTTTTGAAATATCAAATGATGTTGAAGCGTTAATCGGAGTAGGTGGAGGGAAAGCCATTGATGCAGTGAAATATATGAGCTTTTTAAAAAAAATACCATTCATCAGTATTCCAACATCAACTTCTAATGATGGATTTTCAAGTGCTGGTGCATCACTACTGGTTAATGGGAGGCGTATGTCTCTTCCAGCTAAAACTCCGTATGGAATAATTGTAGATATTGATGTCATTAAAGGCGCACCTGAAAAATTTATATTTTCAGGAATAGGAGATTTGATATCTAATATCACTGCTTTACATGATTGGAAATTTGAAGAAGAGAATGGGAAAGCAATTATTGATGATTTTGCAACTATGATATCTAAAAAGGCAGTAAATAGTTTTGTAAGAACCGAATTTAAAAGCATTAAAGATGATCTGTTTCTGAAAGAGCTAGTTGATTCTTTAACCTTAAATGGGATTTCTATGGAGATTGCAGGAGATAGTTCTCCAGCCTCAGGATCAGAACATTTAATTTCACATGCTCTAGATAAATTTCTTGAGCATCCTGAACTTCATGGGATACAAGTTGGTATTGCAACATACATTATGGCAAAGGTACAAGATCATAGATCTGAAAGAATAACAAAAGTATTAAAGGAAACAGGTTTTTTCGAGTATGTTAAAACATTAAAATTAAAAAAGGAAGATTTCAGAAGAGCTATAGATGAGGCTCCGCTTATAAAGCCTAATAGATATACATATATTCATGTTGAGGAAAATAGAATACTTGCTAAAAAGATAGTTGATGAAGATGAAGTGTTAAATAATATCTTAATATAAAGTATATATGCTGCTTCATAAATAAAGCTGAATAAATATTTAGATGAAGGCAAAACTAATCGTGTATTTATTAATAATTAGAGGAGGCAGGTTTATGAAAAAATTGGAAAAAGGTGAACATGAGAAAGCAATGGAGAAAGCTAAGAAAATGCTTGATAAAGGGTGCGGAATGAGTGAAATAGTAAAAGAAACTAATTTAAGTGAGGAAAATGTGCTGAAAGCAAAAAGAAAATGGGAAGAGTTATCATAAAAATTATTAATAAACAATTAATTTGTTATTTATAAGTTGAATAATAAAACTTACTTTATATAACTATCAATATGTCGCAAAGATTTAATAGCGATATGTTGATAGTTTTTTTATTTAAAAATATAATTATCTATGAATAAATATGCAATAATAATGAATATAGTGTATAATATAATTATATTATTAGAAATAGAGGGAACTACTATGAATAGCATTATATATCAATATATAGATTATACAAATGAAAAATTTAAGGAAGTGATAGATTTAAGATTTAATATTTTATTTAAACCATATAGCAAAATTAGTAAATATGATTACGATGAATTTGATCATATAAGTTTTCATTTAGTGGCATTAAGGGAAGATAAAGTTATAGGATACTCAAGAATGACTAAAGTAAATGATAAAGGCAAAATCACTAACGTAGTTGTTAATCCGGAATACATAAAAAAAGGAATTGGATTTGAAATGATGAAAAGGCATATTTTTAAGGCTGAAGAAAATAATATTGGGCATTTATACTTAAATGCAAGGGCAGACACCATCAATTTTTATAAAAAAATCGGATTTGAGTGTAAAGAAGACATGTTTTTATCTGAGAAAAGCGGATTGATGCTGCAGAAAATGTGCTATGAAGTGAATTTAGTAAGATAGTATTAGAGAAAGGATAAATTTGATATAGATTATAAGGTGTTTTTGAATTATTACATGCATATGAAAAATATTTAAGTCTAGATTGAATATAACGGAACAGAAGGAATTATTGTAGAAATATGCAACTAATATTGAAAAATGTAAGAAAATGGAGTAGTATATAGTGTATATATTGATAATAGTACACTTATTGAAAGGTAAGGTCACAAAGCCATGGGTCTAAGGAATGTTATGTCTATGATTGCCAGGCTACTAAGAGGAAGTTGTTAAGAATAAATGTTTATGCTTTTATTAGGTGTCTATTATTAATTAATAGGCACTTTTTCTATGTATAGGAACTATCTGAAGGGGAAGGATTAATAAAAGTTTGTTTTTTATAAACTAATGGAAAATAGTTTTTTGAAATTAGTGATGTCAATGCTTATTGGAGTATTAATTGGTTAAAAGGTCACAAAAAAGAGAGTAGCACATGCATTTTTTATTTGTATTAATTAAAAATGTATATTTATAAAAAGTAATGTAAAGTGAGGGAAAAGTTATGGGAGTAAGATTAAGTTGTATTGATGTCTGTCATGGTTCTAAAGTTGTTTCAAATGATTTTTACATAAAGCATTTCGAACAACAAGATAAGGATGTGAGACATTTGTTAGAAGATGTAATGGGAAGAGATAAGAGATATATGTTTGATGAAGGCGAGAATTCTCTATCCTTATCCATAAAAGCTGCAAAATCTGTGTTAGATAAAGCAGGTTTGCAGGGGAGTGATATAGATGTATTAGTTTATTCGTCGATATTATCGGAATATGTATCACCTCCAACATCGATTTTGTTGCACAAAGAATTAAATTTAAAGGAAAATGTAATGTGCTTTGATATGAATGCAAACTGTGCAGGCATGGGAGTTGCTTTGGAGAATATATCAAATTATTTAATGTCCTCTAAACATGCAAAGATGGCTCTAATAGTTGGATGCGATGATGATAATTCCTTATGTGATACTAATAATGAAATATGTTATGGAAATTATGGACATGCTGCATGTGCAATAATCTTAGAAAAAGTAGATGAGAATTGTGGGGTGATTGACACTGAATATTATATAAATACAGAAGTTAGTGATAAAGTTTTGTATCCAAGTAATGGTTTTTCAAGTTTTTTTAAATCTAAAAATGTTGATGAACTTTGGTTAAAATGGACACCATTTGATACAGGAGTATTTATGTATCCTGCTACAGAAATAATGACGAAAGTCATAAAAAATGCAGGATTAACTAAAGATGATATCAGTATGTTTTGTTTATCACAACTTGCATTTACTAATACGAAGAAAATAAGAGAACTTATGGATTTAGAGGATGATAAAACAATATATATAGGGAATGAGTATGGATATACAGGTACTACTAGTCCGTTTATAGCATTATATGAATCCATAGAACGAGGCAAAATTAAGAGGGGAGATTATATTGTATTTTGGACATTCGGAGCAGGCTCTCAGAGTATAGTAATGCTATATAAATATTGAAATATAAATAATTAATGTAATATATAGGGGGTAAAAATGGATAAAAAAGAAAGTTTTAAAATAAGGTTCAATAAGAAGACGCTTAAATTTGTGTTAATAATATATATGATATGTTGCGTCCTGTCATTTATATTCTATTGTGGTTTGAAATTATTTGGCTTTAATGATGCTATAAGTGTAAAATCTTTAATATTACTAGGAATATTTGTTGCTATTTATGCTATAGTGCTACATAAGTGTTATAAGCTTACACTTGCTAAAAATGGCTTTAATATCAAAGCTTTTAATGTAACAAAGGGGATACTTTTATTTATAACTTATTTTCAATATTTATATTTAAACTTTACAATGCACTTAAATTCTTTATGGCTAGTAATTTTCTTCTTTACTATTCTTGGAGCGTTATTTTTTGATGTAAAAATGATTAGTGCATCGATAATTTTGAGTATTATATGTCAAGTTATAGTTTTTATAAACAATCCTTCAATTTTTTTAGCTAAAGAATTTACAGTGGCAGAAGCATCTATGACAATTATTACAATTCTGATAACTTTAACATTAGTTTTTGTTGTCGTATATTTTGCATCAAGTTTGTTAGAATCAATTGGCGAAAAAGAAAGTCAAGTAGAGGAAGAGAAGGAAAAAATATTAAATTTGTTCCAAAGTATAACTCAAATTTCAAATACGGTTTTAGCATCAAGTGAAAATTTAAGTGTTGCTATTGAAGAACAAACGAGCTCTCTTTTAGAAGTATCAGGAACAAGTCAATCTATGTCAAAAGACTCAGGTGAAATGTTAAACAAATCAAATAAGAATAAGGAAATATTAAATACATTACTAAGTGCTAATGAAGTAGTTACTAATAAAACAAAAGATAATGAAACTAAAGTAAAAGAGTTTATTGAAATTACTGATAAAAATCAAGAGGCTTTAAATAATACACTGTCAATTATTAATGATATAAAGAATAATATACAAGATACTTTTAAGTCTACAAATGATTTGGAACAAAAATCAAGAGAGGTAGATGAAATATTAAAGCTTATTGGAGATATATCAGAGCAGACAAATCTTCTTGCATTAAATGCATCAATTGAGGCGGCAAGAGCTGGAGAATATGGTAAGGGATTTGCAGTTGTAGCAGAGGAAATAAGAAAATTAGCAGAAGGAACAAAGGAATCACTTAATCAGGTAAGTGCAATAGTGGAAGAATTGAAAAACAATATAAATTTAGTTCAAAGACAAATGACTGATAATAATGAAAAGTCTCAAGTAGGGAATAATATTATTAATGAAACTGTAAAAGGAATAAATAATATGACTTCAAATTTAAAATTATTCAGTAATAATATTATGGAAATAAATAAGGCATCTAATACATTATTTACAGAGACTAAAAATGTAGTAAATTTTAACGAAGAAGTAGCTAATTTAATTAAGGATACAATTTCAAAATTTGAAACGGTGACAGAATCTATAGCTCAAGGAGCTGCTACTAGTGAAGAAATAGAAGCGAGTATTAATGAATTGAAGAATATTGCTGAGGATATGAACAAGCTTATTAAATAAATATTATATCAGAGTTTGTGGAAGGATACATAGAGACTTAATGGTATAAAACCAATAGCATATTACTACATTAAATAGTAGCAAAAAAAATAATTTGATTGCTTTTTGTGTCAATATATCCAGTTAATATAAATGATGTTAATAAAATTTAAAAATGTTTTGTAAGTTATTGAGTTCATTTCCTTAATGTGCTATAATCTAAAGAAAATAAATTATAACATAATTTTCTAATTATTATATAGTGATGCACCGTGGTGGAGAATTGTTAGATATACATCATCAGGTTGCGCACAATTCGCTAGACCGACAATACTTAGTTCTTTTTTGAGTTTTGATTATGTTGTAGTATTGGGCCTAGGATGAAATGTCACAACCAAATACCTGAAGATTATTAAGAAATATTTTAGGATTATCTCCAATTCTATATAGATGGGAATAATCCTTTTTATTAAGAATAAAATATGTGTTTTAATAAAAACATGCAGGAGGGTTATAATACCATGTGGGGAAAATTTATAATAGAGTATTTAAAATCACCTAGAACAGTAGGAGCTGTAGCACCTAGTTCTAAAAAGCTTGCTGAAAAGATGGCTTGTGATATTGACTATGAAAATGCAAAGTGTATTGTTGAGTATGGACCAGGGACTGGGGTATTTACTGAAAGATTAGTGAGAAAAATAAAAAAGCAGACTTTATTAATGCTTATCGAATATAATGAGGAATTTTGCAGGCAGCTAAAAGAAAGATATAGTAATTATAGTAATATTGTAGTTGTAAATGATTCGGCAGAAAATATAGACAAGTATCTAAAAAAATATAATATTAAAGAAGTAGATTATGTAGTTTCTGGATTACCATTTGCAAGTCTACCAAAAAGTATGTCAAATATAATATTAAAAAAGACAAGAGATATCTTAAAGAAAAATGGTTTGTTTATAACTTTTCAGTATACATTACTTAAGAAAGGTTACATAGGAAGTTATTTTAAGGATATAAGCTTAGAGAGAGTTATATTCAATTTACCACCAGCTTATGTTTTAAAATGCCAAAATACATAAAAATATTTTTGTGTTTTGAAATATAATTAAATGTCAAAAGTGGGATTTTAAAAAATTGAATAAGATTAATTAATAGTTAGTGTGAAATCCATGACAATATCTTTTATAGATATTATCATGGGATTTTTTTATTTAAGAATTTATTTGAAAATAGAATTAGAATGAGAGTTAATTCTATTTTCATTTTTATCTATTTTAAATTCATCAATTTTGCTGCCTTTTGAACTTATAGCTGAAACATTAATGTAATTTGTTTCAACATCTACAACTAAAAAGTGATATACGGCAATTGGAGGGATTACAACTCCTTTTTTACTTGTATATTTGTCTCTGAGTTTTTCACCGCCGCCACCTGTAATTACCTGTGTAATACTGTTTTCGTAACAAAAATTTTCATTGCTGAAAGAAGCATCAATTACTTTTCTTGAATAATTGTGTTCATGACCTGAAAAAACTATATCTATATTGTACTTATCAACAATTTTCCAAAATTCATCTCTACATTCTGGATATAAATCAAGGCAATGACCTAAATGAGCTCCAGTTGGAAAAGCTGGTGAATGAACAAAAACAAACTTATTTCTTTTAAACTCTGAAGCTTTTTCTTCGAACCACGCAATCTGATCTTTACCAATTCTATGAGTTAAACCGGGATGAAAAGCATTTAGAATTATAAATCTCATATCGGCAATGTCTATATAATACACTGTTTTATTATAAGCATAAAGGTATTCATTGGGAGTTAAATCATTATAAACCTGACTAAAAATTTTTTCGAATCTGTCATTTAAAGGCTCTATATTAACTTCATGATTCCCTATTACAGGAAATAACGGTTTGTTTGGATGATACTGTTCTATTATTCTCCTTAATTTAGTCAATTGAAAATTTAATATTTCTTCTTTAGAACTACCTGCAACAGTATCTCCACACATTACAATAAATTCTGGTGCTGGTCTTAATTTACATGATTCATGCATTAGCGTTTTAAGTACTTTTTCATTTATGCCATTTTTTTTACCCTTTGAATCACTGAAAACTATAAACCTCATTTTTTCTCCTCTCAAAAACACAATTTTGCAATATTTTATTTGCAGTATTGTAACCATTTAGCATAGAGTTCTGGTTTGTTTATTTTTACAAAGCTCAGGAATTGCTCTTTATATCCTGATTTTTTTAGGCTATCAATAATTAGATAGGGATATATGGTTCTTTTTTTCATGACTCTGGCTGTATCAATAAGCTTGATATCATTTGATGGTGTAAGGAAAATGTGAAATGGAGCGGCATCTAAGCGAGTGTAACCTACTAAATCCATAGCTTCGTAAAGCTCAATAATTTTATTTGAAACATCTTGAGTAAGAGGATGTAATCTTAAATATTTATCCAATTCAATACCTTGTATATATTCTCTAATAATATAATTTGTATCAAAGGCATAAAGTTTTGGAAAGTGAGCATCTTTTTGTGCCATAACTAATGATTCTATTTCATCAGCACATATCTGTTTGTTTTTAAAAATTTTAATACATTTCTGAAAATCAATTTTGTATACTTTTCCTTGTGTTCCTGCACCTAAAAATTGCAAATCTTTTAAGTTTAAGCCTGCATAGAGTTTTATAAAAATCACCTAAAAATAGTAGTATATATTAGGATATGATAATACAGAGCTTTTTGATTTAAATAATTGTATCTATAAGTTAAATATGGGTTTATTATTATTAACTTCCAATTAACTTAGCTTAACTTATATACAATATTTACTTAATATTTAAATATTATAGTTATAGAGTCAAATAAAAACTATATAAGTGGGATAAACCAATTTTAGAAAGGGGCAGATAAATGGCAAAAGTTATCCTAAAGTCTTTGAATAAGTTATATGATAATGGTTATAAGGCTGCTAATGATATTAATTTGAACATTGAAGATGGGGAATTTGTAGTTCTAGTTGGTCCATCTGGTTGTGGTAAATCAACAACTTTAAGGATGATTGCAGGACTTGAAGAAATATCCTCTGGAGAATTGTATATAGAAGATCGATTAGTTAATAAAGTTGAACCAGTGGATAGGGATATAGCTATGGTATTTCAAAACTATGCATTATACCCTCATTTTTCGGTCTATGAAAATATGGCATTTGCCTTAAAAATTAAAAAGATGAATAAAAAGGAAATAGATAAAAAAATACATGAAACAGCGAAGATATTAGAACTTGAAGAGTTATTAAATAGAAAACCAAAAGAACTTTCAGGTGGGCAAAGACAAAGAGTTGCACTTGGTCGTGCAATTGTTAGGGAGCCTAAGGTGTTTTTAATGGATGAACCACTTTCTAATTTAGATGCAAAACTAAGAGTATCTATGAGAAGTGAAATAATAAAATTACATCAAAGACTTAAAACTACTTTCATTTATGTAACTCATGACCAAACTGAAGCTATGACTATGGGAAATAAAATTGTTGTAATGAATAAAGGAGAAATACAACAAATTGCAGACCCAGTAACAATATATGAAAAACCAAGTAATAAATTTGTAGCTAGTTTTATAGGCTCTCCGCAAATGAATTTTATGAGAGTAAAGGTTATGGAAGCTGACGATAATATATACATTGAAAATGCTTATGTAAAACATAATATTAAGGATAGAAATCTTATAAGAATCTTTAAAGAAAAGTATTGTGGAAGTGAAGTCGTAGTTGGAGTGAGAGCGGAAGACATTGAAGTGTCAGAAAATAATAACAGAGAAACTGTTGAAGATTTTAATATAAAAGATAGCGGAAATCAAAATAGCGATTCGATAAATGTAAAAACAGATATAACAGTTGGAGAGATAGAGCTTGTTGAAATTTTGGGAAGTGAGACTTATATACATTTTAAAATAAATAATAGTAGTATGACTTGCAAGGTTAATGGAATATTTAAGAGAGATGAAGGACAAGCTATAAGAGTGAAGTTTGACTTTCAAAGAGCACACTTTTTCGATGGGGATAGCGAAAAAAGAATAGATGGGGAGGAATTATAATGAAAAGTCTATTTAAGAAAATAGAGCCGTATCTTTATTTAATTCCTTGCTTTATAGGATTTTTAATATTTACCTTTTATCCTTTTATAAAAACTATATTTTTAAGTTTTAATGTAACCAATACAAATGGAGAAGCAGCTGGTTTTGTTGGAATGGATAATTATATAGAATTGTTCTCCTCTTCAGATTTTATAGATAGTATCTTGACTACCTTCAAATTTGTTGTAATAACAGCCATACCAGCAATAATTATTGGACTTGCACTTGCAATTCTTGCAAATAAAAAGCTTAAAGGAAGTAAAGTATATGAGGTTATGTTTGCAATGCCAATGGCAGTATCTTCAGCAGCTGCAGCAATAATATGGATGCTACTATATCATCCATCTATAGGAATATTAAATTATATTTTAAAAGCACAAATTGGATGGCTTACAGATGAGAAAATAGCGTTGTTTTCAGTTGCATTAGTCACAGTATGGCTTAATATTGGTTTGAATTTTATATTTATTTTAACAGGTCTTAATAATATTCCAGATGAATTAAATGAAAGTGCACAAATCGATGGTGCTAAATGGGGAAGAAAATTCTTTAGACTGACAATTCCATTAATTTCACCTACATTGTTTTTTGTTGTATTCATAAATATGGTTAATTCTTTTCAAGCTTTTGGACAAGTAAAGTTGTTAACTCTTGGAGGGCCAGCTAATGCTACTAATGTACTAGTCTATGAAATATATAGAGAAGCGTTTTTAAATAATAGATTTGAAACTGCCTGTGCAGAATCAATAATACTATTTTTCATAATACTTATAATAACACTTATTCAATTAAAATTTGAAAAGAAGGGAGTTTATTATTCGTAATGGAGAGCAAGAAAAAAAGATGTTTGTTATATTTATTTAATATAATAGTTGGGCTTATTATGATATCGCCAATACTTTATGCGCTTAATATAAGTTTAATGACTCCTGATGAGATACTTTCTTATCCTCCTAAATTCTTTCCAACACGTATTACTTTAGATAATTTTAAACTGGTAATAGAAACTGTTCCAATTTTTCAATTCATATTCAATAGTTTTTTTGTTTCAGCGGTTGTTACAATAGGACAAATAATAACATCATGTTTAGCTGCATATGCTTTCTCCTATTTTGATTTTAAAGGAAAGAACCTATTGTTTATCTTATGTTTGTCTACTTTAATGATTCCAAGTGAATCAACAATAATAGCGAACTATCTGACAATAGCTCAATTAGGGTGGACTGATACTTATACAGGACTCGTAGTACCGTTTTTAGTATCGGCCATGGGGATATTTTTAATAAGGCAGTTTTATCTGACAGTACCAAAAGAATTAAAAGAAGCTTCTAAACTTGATGGGTGTAGTAATCTTAAGTTCTTTGTTAAGGTATTGCTTCCTATATCTAAACCTATGATAGCATCCCTTGGAGTGTATACCTTCTTAAATACATGGAACTTATATATGTGGCCATTACTAGTAACAAATTCTCCAGAAAACAGGACTGTTCAGATAGGTGTAAGTATGCTTCAATCTTCAGATAACGAGAATTTGGGATTAGTATTTGCAGGAGTTATTATGATCATTTTACCTTCAATAATAATTTTTATTATTGGGCAGAAGCAGCTTATAAAAGGAATTACTTCAGGAGCTGTAAAAGGATAAGGAGAATTTACTAGAATGTCTGACTATCATTCTTATCTAATTTAAATACAGATAAATATTTATAAATAAAAGAGAGTGAGGTTTATTATGAAAAAAAGAATTTTATCAATTATGTTAACGGCATGTATGTGCGCAGCAGTTTTAGGTGGTTGTGGAAAGGCTGCATCAACTAGTGCAAGCAGCAATAATGGGGGTCAGACAGAAATTGTTTTTTGGCATTCAATGGGTGGTACTAACGGTGATGCATTAAATGAGATGGTAGATAAATTTAATAAAGAAAATAAGGATAATATTCATGTTACAGCACAATACCAAGGAGAATATGATGATGCCGTTAATAAAGTGAAAAGTACAAAGGATAAAAAAGCATATCCAGATGTAATGCAAGTCTATGATATCGGAACTAGATGGATGATAGACTCTAAGATAGCAACTCCAATGCAAAAGTTTATTGACGATGATAAATATGATACGTCATCATTAGAACCAAATCTTTTAGCATATTACACTGTTGATAATAAATTATATTCAATGCCATTCAATTCATCAACACCAATTCTTTATTATAATAAGACTGCATTCAAAGCAGCGGGATTAGATCCAGAAAAGGCCCCTGAGGATTTTGATGAAATAAAACAATATTCAGAAAAATTAACTAAAAAGGATGGAAATAATGTTTCAGAATATGGATTTTCAATGGCTATTTATGCATGGCTTTTTGAAGAGTTTATGGCTAAACAATTAAAACCATATGCAAACAATGGAAATGGAAGAGAGTCTGCTGCTACAAGTGTGGATTTTAAAAATAATGGTGGGGGATTAAATATATTAAATGCATGGAAGAGTCTTTATGATCAAGGGCTACTAGGCAATTTTGGAAGGAAAACTCAAGATACACAAGATGCATTTGTATCAGGAAAAACAGACATGTATATTGATTCAACAGCAACACTTACTTCTGTATTAAAAGGAGTTAATGGAAAATTTGAAGTTGGAACAGCTGCTTTACCTAAAATAGATAAAGATGATAAAGGAGGAGTTTCAATTGGTGGAGCATCATTATGGATGTTAGACAAGGGCGATGAAGCAAAGCAAAAAGCAACCTTTGAATTTATTAAATTTATGATATCACCAGAAGAACAAGTTTTCTGGAACGAGAAAACAGGATATTTCCCTGTAACTACAAAGGCTTATGATTTACAAGAGATGAAAGATCACTTACAAAAAACACCACAATTTAAAACAGCAATTGATCAATTGCATTCATCACCAGCTGAATCCAAAGGAGCGCTACTTGGAGTATTTACAGAAGCAAGACAAACTGTTGAAACCAATATAGAAGCTATGCTTCAAGGTAAACAATCTCCGGAGGCTGCTATAGATGCTAGCGAAAAATCAATAAATGAAGCGATTGATAAATATAACAAAGCAAATAAATAGAGTATAATAGAAATAATAGACAAAGAAATTTGTCTATTATTTTCTTGACTTATTTAAGGCAAATATAAGAGCTTATAATTAATTGTGAATGATAAATAAAGGAAGTGTTTGGCTTGAAAATTTTAAATATAGCTCATAGAGGGTATAGTGGCAAATTTGAAGAAAATACAATGATTGCTTTTGAAAAGGCGATAGAGTATAAAGCTGATGGAATTGAGACGGATGTTCAATTATCAAAGGATAAGATACCAGTTTTAATTCATGATGAAACCTTAGAGAGGACAACAGATGGAAAAGGATATGTTAAAGATTATACTTTAGCTGAATTAAAAAGGTTTAGAACTAAAAGTGGCGAAGAAATACCAACCTTGAAAGAGTTTTTTGAGCTTGTTGCTGATTCAAATTTAAAGATATTAAATCTAGAATTGAAAAACAGCATATTCCCATATGATGGATTAGAGGAAAAGGTTTTGGAAATGATTTATGAATATGATATACAGGAGAGAATTATAATTTCAACTTTTAATCATTTAAGTTTAGTTAAAGTGAGAGAATTAGATAAGGAAATAAAGCTAGGAGCTTTGACTAGTTCAACCCTTGCAAATGTTCCGAAGTATTTAAAGGATATATCAGTAGAATGTTATCATCCATGTTTTCCAAGCATATTGAATGAGGAGTATGTGAAGGAAATACAAGAAGCAGGAATAGAAATAAATCCATATACAGTAAATGAAGAAGAGCATATGAAGATGGTTATAAAGTTTAACACTGACAGTATAATTACAAATGAAGTTGAAAGACTGCATAATTTACTTAATTGCTATGAAAATAAACAATGAGTAAATATTTGATTGGTTCGTATTTTTAAGAAAAAAGGCGAACGATTAACCCTGAAATTATAAAAAAATACATAAAATTTTAAAATAGTATTGATTTATAATTAAAAATATTGTAGGATTAAATATGTAAAAAAGAGCTATATATTGCACGCTTAATATATTGTGTTTGGCTATCACATTATTTTCGTAGTTAAAATAATGTGGAAAGTAAAATTCGGTAAATTAGTAGGTTATATATAAATGATGAAATTTTTACCCGTATATGCTTGGAAATAAGGTCTAAGTGTCTCTACCAGACTACCGTAAATTGTCTGACTATGGGTGTTTATAGGTATTTTACTTGCTTATAAACCCCTTTGTTATTGCAAAGGGGTTTTACGTTTTTTTAGGGAAATAGCTATAAATTCTTGTTATTATTCTTTTATATTTTATTTAATTAGTGTAAATACTAATAAAAATATTGTTTTAGAGTGGCAATGTATTTTGTGTAGCTCAAAAATAGGAGGAATTAAAATTGGACAATGTATCAAACAATGCGGTAAACAAGACAGAGAGTGGAATATTAGAAAAAATATTTCATTTACAAAAAAACAAAACGAATGTTAAAACAGAAATTTTAGCAGGTATAACAACTTTTTTAACAATGGCATATATCTTAGTAGTAAATCCAAGTATCTTAAGCCAATCAGGTATGGATATATCAGCGGTATTTACAGCTACAGCCTTAGCTTCTTTTATTGGAACTGTTATTATGGCACTTGTTGCTAACTATCCATTTGGTATGGCACCAGGTATGGGATTAAATGCATTTTTTACTTTTACAATTTGCTTAACAATGAAGTTTTCATGGCAAACAGCTTTAGCAGCTTCATTAATAGAAGGAATTATATTTTTATTACTTAATGTATTTAAAGTTAGACAAGTAATTATCGATAGTGTACCTCAGACATTAAAGTATGCAATTAGTATTGGTATTGGATTCTTTATAGCATTTATTGGTCTTCAAGATGCTAAAATTATTGTTGCTAGTCAAGCTACATTAGTTACTCTTGGAAGTTTAAAAGATCCAGCAGTTCTACTAGCGTGTTTAGGCATAATTATAATCTCAATATTGTATTATAAAAATGTAAAAGGATCATTTATTATTGGAATGTTCGTTGTATATATAATTGGCATGATATTAGGAGTTGCTAAAGCACCTGCCGGAATAATATCTATGCCTCCATCAGTTGCTCCTGTATTTATGCAATTTGATTTCAAGAGTGCAATGGTAATTGGAATTATTCCTGCTATTCTTTCTATGTTATTTATAGATGTATTTGATAGTATTGGAACTTTAATTGGTTTAGCTTCAAAGGCAGGTTATTTAGATGAAAATGGTAATGTTAAAAATGCTGATAAAGTGCTTACTGCCGATGCAGTTGGTTCAGCAATTGGTGCGTGCTTAGGAACTTCTACTCCAGTTGCATTTGTAGAATCAGCAGCTGGAATTGCAGAAGGTGGAAGAACAGGACTTGCAGGTCTTACAATTGCTGCATTATTCTTCTTATCATTATTCTTCTCTCCAATTTTAACTGCTATACCAGCGTTTGCAACAGCGCCAGTTTTAATAGTTTTAGGGGTAGTAATGATGGAACCTATAACAAAGGTTGATTTCTCAGACTTTACTGAAGGGATGCCTGTGTTTCTAACATTAATATTGACACTATTAACATATTCAATTACAGATGGTTTAGCATTTGGATTTGTAGCGTATGTACTAATAAAATTATTTACAGGTAAATCAAAAGATATTCCTAAACCAATGTATTTTATTGCAATAGCATTTGTAGTATTGTTTGCATTATAATAATATTAAAGAATAAACTTCATTACGGAAAAGAATTTTTCCGTAATGAAGTTTTTTTATTGAAATTTTCATTTTAACTAAGTTTGTTTATCTTTTAACTTTTGTACCGAATTGTTGATCCCACATATTTAACGCTTCCATAAAGTTATTTGTATCCAATGGTGTTGTGGTTGGAAGAGTTTTAATAGCATCGTCATATGATTGTCTCATGGCTGGTTTTATTTTATCCTGACTGTCTTTAGGTGCTGCATCAAGTGGAACATCTTTAACAGAAGGCCCAGGGTAGAAGTAACCACTGTCATATGTTATAGCTTGCATTTTTGGAGTCATAAGCCATTCCATTAATTTTAAGGTGACATCTCTTTGCTCATCAGTAAGACCTTTTGGCATAGCCATATATTGAGCATCTGCTACTAGTGTAGTATTATTGAGCATAAAACCTTGGAAGTTACTGGGGATTCCTCCTGTAATTCTTTGGTTTATATCCCAACCCAACTGACTTGTAACAATTGCTCTTTTTCCTGAATTCAATTCTGTGAAAGTAGTGCCAGTTTTAGCTGGGTAATAATCTATGTATTGATCAAGTTCTTTGAGATAAGCCCATGTTTTGTCCCAAGTTTTAGGATCCTTTGGATTTTTATCTCCTAGTATGTATGGTAATCCAAGAAGAAAAGTTCTTCCGGGTCCTGAATTAGCAGGCCTTGCATAAGTGAATTTGCCGGGATTAGCTTTAGCAAAAGCTAAAAGATCATCAGGTGTCTTAGGGACATTTGGAACAGCATCAGGATTATAACTAAAAAGTGGACCGCTAGGAGAGTACACATATGTTATGCCATAACCTTTCACTAAGTCATATGTAGCTTTTGCCCCGGAACTGTAATTTTCCTCTAAGTTAGGAAAGCTGTCACTGTATTTCGGCATAATGTTTTCAATAACATCTCTATTAATACATGTTGAAAGTCCATCAATTCCAGTGAAAACTAAATCAGTTTGTACATTTTCTGATAGAATTTGTGCCTTCAATAAAGATGGAACTTCTAACGCAGTTGAATTTGTAACTACTATATCACCTACTAAATCAGGATTTGCAGCTTTAAATTGATCAATTGCATCTCCGACTAGTTTCATGCTTCCAGATACATCAATTATATTTAAGGTGATAGGTTTTGCAGCTTTAGTGTTATTTTTTGAACTACAGCCTGTAAATATACTGCCCATAAGGACTACTACAAGTGCAATGTTTAAAATTTTCAACTTTTTCATAATTATCCTCCATTTTAACTCAAGATGATATTTTGTGATTAACTATATAAATTTCAGTATCTTATTGCTAATTTAGATTATAGATCTTTAGTTGTCTATTTATATGTAATAGCAATTTATCATTGGAATTTATATAGAATGCTATAATCTAAATTTATTTACTTCATTCATCATAGAGCTTGTTAAGTTTGATAGAGTTTGAGCTGAAGTAGCTACTTCATTAAATGATAGATTAATTTGTTGGACAGAAGCTGCTATTTCTTCAGCTGAAGCTGCATTTTCTTCTGAAACTCCAGAAATATCTAATGTTTTAGATATTATAAGATCCTTTTCAGTATTTATAAGTTCAATTGATTTATTTACATTATCGACTCTAGGTAATATAGTTTCAATAGCATTAAATATCAACGTGAAGGATTTTATAGAATCTTCAATAAGCTCTGATTGATTGTTTAAGCTATCTTTACCCAAATCGGTGGTTTTTACTGCAACTTGAGCTTCTTTATTAATGCTTGAAATAAGGTTGCTTATATCACTAGCTGATAATTTAGACTGCTCTGCAAGTTTTCTGATTTCCTCTGCAACGACTGCAAATCCTTTACCAACTTCCCCTGCTCTAGCTGATTCGATAGCGGCGTTTAAAGCTAACAAATCAGTCTGTTCAGCAATAGAGTTTATAATGTTTGTTATATCATTTACTTTTTCAACATGGTTGTCTAATGAAACAACTTTATTTCTTACGGTATCAAAAGATTCGTTTACATTCTTTATTGAATCAGATAAGAATTTTAATTTTGAATTACCGTTTTCTGCCATTGAATTGATATTATGAAGATTAGAATTTACATCGTTAATTGCCGTTGTTATCTGATTTAATGAATCAGCGAAAGCATCCAAAGATGTTTTTACATTTATTAAATCATTTGATTGTTCGTTAGCAGCACTTGCTACTTCTTGAACAGCTGCGTTAATTTGCTGTGTAGAAGATGACATTTCATCAGAAGCACCTAATAAATTAGTTGTTTGTTCATTTACGATATTTGTAGAATTTCTTACTGATTCAACCATTAAAGATATATTTGAAATTGTTTTTTTTAGGGATTCCCTCATTACTCCAAATTCATTTTTTGAATAAGAATCTATTCTTACACTAAAATCCCCATTGGAAATCATTTTTAAATCAAAAGTTATTTCCTTCATGGATTTCTTAATTACAACAACTATAGTATATGAGACTAATAACATAAGAACGAATCCTATAGCAAATGTAGTAAAGAAAATTGTAGTGCTTCTAACATATAAGTTAGTATTATCGTTATGAAGAGTATTGGCCATATTTGAGCTATAATTTGCTAAATTATCAAGAAAAAGCTGCATTTCAGCTCCAACTTGATTAAAGTTTTCAAGATCAATTCCGTAGAGTTTGCTTCCTTTTTCAAGTTCCTTTATTTGTGAATAATATTTTTCAGAATCGCTTTTAAATTCAGCTATGTTATTTTTTTCTAAGGTGCTTAAAGATAAATTTTCATAGTCGTCCAACATTTTATTCATATTTGTATAACTGTTATCTATGGAAGTTACATCATCGGAGTTGAAATCGCCGGAAGATATTCGACTAACAGTTAATCTAACATTTGAGAATGTTTGTCGAATTTCCTCAGTTTTCATAATTCTTACTAAAGCGTTTTCATACATTGCTGAAGAATTATTATTAACTGATTTCATATTGCTGTATCCGACGATAGCGATAGCTAATGATACAATAGTAGATAGAATTACCATCATAATAATACTATTAATAATTTTAATGTTTTTCAGCATAGTTTTATCCCCTTTCAATTTTTGGTATTTATATAGATATTATATCTAAAAGTTGAATACTTAAAATTCCAAAATTGACCGTATGTGATAAATAAATTGATTAAACGTGAAATTTCTACAAATTGCTAGTTATTTCTATTAGTGTCAATTTAACAATTATTTTATATATGTGTCCTAATTAGTTTTTTACATTTTATATTCTGATATTTACTTAGCCTACAAAGGTTTTAAATGTAATTTTATTATTGTAATATATATTTTTTTTAAAATAGGTTATTGACATTGTAAACGGTTATGATAATATATAAGTATAACTACCATACAAGTATGGCAGTCATAAACTACACTGACTTAATAAAATAGTTTTTAACACATAAGTTTTGTATAAGTATATTGTGATAAAATAGATTTTAAACTACCATACAAGTATGGTAGTTGCGAAAGGCAAGGGAAATAAAGGATGGCTTTAGAGGTTAAGAAAAATACTACAAGTAAAACTATATATTATACACTTAGGGAAGAAATCATTAATTTATATCTTGAGCCTGGTACTAGCATTTCAGAGAAAGAGCTTTCAGATAAATATAATGTGAGTAGAACCCCAGTTAGAGAGGCACTTGTTCGTTTAGCACAAGAAGGATTGGTGCAGATTTATCCCCAAAGAGGTACGATTGTCTCTTTAATTGATTTATCTGCTGTTGAAGATGGCAGATTTCTACGTGAACATTTAGAGAGAGCTGTAGTAAAAGAAGCTTGCAAGGAATTTTCACAAGAAAATATATTGGCCTTAGAAATGAATCTAAAGCTTCAGCAAATGTATATAGAAAATCATGATGATAAAAAAATGTTTGAAGCAGATGAAGAATTTCATAAGATAATTTTCGAGGGAAGCAATAAAAAAAGGATATGGAATAGCATTAATGATGGTAGTACTGAGTTTCAACGAATTCGTATGCTTAGGTTAGCGGCTGATTCTAGCTGGGAGGATATCCTTGAACAGCATAAAGAAATTTTTGATGCTATAAAGAATAAAGATCCACAAAAAGCTGAAGAATATATGGAAGAACATTTAAATATGGTTACTTTCGATAAAAATACAGTAAAAGAAATTTATCCTAATTATTTTAAGTGATAAATTAATTCACAATGATGAAATTAGTTTTGATTTTAACTTTAAGGAGGTGAGGCTTATATAGAGGATGAAATTAAGACTCTTTATATGTCTATAAAAACAATTATTAAAATATAACAAAGTTAAGTAAAATGACAGGAGGTATATCACTATGAAAATGGGATTTAGATGGTACGGTGAAGGTAATGATACCGTAACACTTGAACAAATCAAACAGATTCCTGGTGTGGAAACAATTGTTTGGGCTCTTCATGATATGGCAGCTGGCGATGAATGGCCAATGGAAAAAATTCTTGAGGTAAAAAAAGAGGCTGATAAATATGGATTTAATTTAGATGTTGTTGAAAGTGTTAATGTTCATGAGGATATTAAATTAGGACTTCCAACTAGAGATAAATATATTGAAAACTACAAAAGAACAATAGAAAAGTTAGCTAAGGTTGGTGTAAAAGTAATCTGTTACAATTTTATGCCAGTATTCGATTGGTTAAGAACAGATTTATTTAAGGAAGCAGAAGATGGATCAACAGCCCTTTTTTATGAAAAGGCAAGAATTACTGATATAGATCCAATGGAATTGGTTAACAAGATAGCATCAAATCCAGATTTAACAATGCCAGGTTGGGAACCAGAAAGATTAAAGAATTTAACTCAGCTTTTTGAAGCATATAAGAATGTGACAGAAGAAGATTTATGGAATAACTTAAAGTATTTCTTAGAACAAATTATACCAGTAGCTGAAATCAATGATATTAAGATGGCAGTTCATCCGGATGATCCACCTTGGTCAATATTTGGTCTACCAAGAATCGTTAAAGACAGAAATGATTTAGCAAGATTGTTAAAGCTTGTTGATAATCCATATAATTGTCTTACTCTTTGTAGTGGTGCTATAGGTTCAAATCCTAATAATGATGTACCAGCAATGATAAGAGAATTTGGAAATAGAATTGCTTTCGCTCATATTAGAAATGTAAAGATATATGATAATGGTGATTTTATTGAAACTTCTCATAGAACTTGTGATGGTTCGCTAGATATATGTGATATAGTAAAAGCTTATCATGAAGTTGGATTTACTGGATATGCAAGACCAGACCACGGAAGACATATTTGGAATGAAAAGTGTAGACCAGGTTATGGACTTTATGATAGAGCACTTGGAATTATGTATATATGGGGAATATGGGATACACTTCAAAGAAATAAATAGAGTTTAGAGACAACATAGAATTGGTGTTTTCAAGAAAAGTCTGTCTCTGACAATCTTAAGATACAAAAGAAAATTAATATTATTAATGCTATTATCAATAGTTTTGAAGAGGTGAAAATAGGAATGAGTAACACAAAAATGGTACTAAGCAAAGAAAGTATTAAGAATAGTGAATTATGGGAAAAGGCTGGAATAGAAGTCCCAAAATTTGATCATGATAAGATGTCAGCTTCAACAAAGGAAAATCCTACTTGGGTTCATTTTGGAGCTGGAAATATATTTAGAGGCTTTATAGCAATGCTGCAGCAAGAACTTTTAAATACTGGAAAAGCAAAGTCAGGTATTGTTGCTGTAGAAGGATATGACTATGAAATTATAGATAAAATTTATTCTCCTTATGATAACTTGAGCTTACTAGTAGTTATGAAACCAGATGGCAGCTTAGAGAAGAAAGTAGTTGGAAGCATAGGCGAAAGTTTAGCTGGTGATTACTCAAGGGAAAAGGATTGGAATAGATTAAAAGAGATATTTTCAAATCCATCTCTACAAATAGCAAGCTTTACAATAACAGAAAAAGGTTATAGTGTGAAGAATTTATCAAAGGAAGATACAACAGATGGTTTAGAACATCCTGTAAGCATTATTGCTAAAGTTGCATCATTAGCATATGTAAGATATCAAAATGGACAACTGCCAATAGCTTTTGTAAGTATGGATAACTGTTCAAAAAATGGTGCGAAGCTTCACAATGCTATGGAAACAATGATAAAGAAATGGATTGAAAATGGTTTAGTTGATAAAGGTTTCCTTGAATATATCAATGATGCTAAAAAGGTATCTTTCCCTTGGAGTATGATAGATAAAATTACACCTAGACCATCTCAAAGCGTTAAGGATACATTAGAAGCAGATGGTTTTGAGAGCACTAATATTGTAACAACTAACAAAAACACTTACATTGCGCCTTTCGTAAATGCAGAAGGACCTCAATATCTTGTAATAGAAGATAATTTTCCAAATGGTCGCATGCCTTTAGAGGAAGCAGGAGTATTTTTAACAGATAGAGAAACTGTTGAAAGAGTTGAAACAATGAAGGTAACTACTTGTTTAAATCCACTACATACTTCTTTAGCAGTTTATGGATGCTTACTTGGATTTAATTTAATTGCAGATGAGATGAAGGATCCAGCTTTAAAGAAATTAGTAGAAAAGATTGGATACGAAGAAGGAATGCCAGTTGTTGTTAATCCAGGAATATTAAAACCTGAAGATTTCATTAAAGAGGTAGTTGAAGTTAGACTTCCAAACCCATATATACCTGATACACCTCAAAGAATTGCTTCAGATACATCTCAAAAAGTTGGCATAAGATTCGGAGAAACAATTAAAGCTTATAGAGATAGAGCAGATTTAGATCCTAAAAACCTTAAATATATTCCACTTGTTATTGCAGGATGGTGCAGATATTTAATGGGAATAGCTGATGATGGTAATGTAATGGAATTAAGTCCGGATCCATTATTAGATGAACTAAAGAAATATGTAGATAATATAAAATTAGGTACTACAGAACAATTAGGAGATACTCTAAAACCAATACTAATAAATGAAGAAATTTTTGGAGTAAATCTTTATGACGTAGGTTTAGGAGAAAAAATTGAAGGTTATTTCACTGAAATGATTTCTGGAACTGGTGCTGTTAGGGCGACTTTAGAAAAATATTTAGAATGTAAATAATCTAACATTACTATAAAACAGAGGCAAAAAATAAACATTTTTATCATTCTTCATCTATTATATTCTGGCAAGTAATATAAACAAAGAATGATAAGAATGCTTATAAAAATTAATTAGAAAATGATTATATCATAAGTTAGGTGAATTAACAAATTGACGAAGTGGAGATAAATAATTGATAAGCTTTGAATAACTAAGTTAAAGAAGTTAATTTAACTAAATTTAAAAAATAAAAAATATATAATGGTTAATAGAATAATCAAAGAAAACGTTGTAGTAAAGTGTTGAATAAATACAATAATGCCGTGAAAACCATGTAAGTGTATTATTAACCAAATATATTCAATGCTTTACAAATATAAAATATTTATTTGAAAGTAGGAGGCTCAACACTAAAAACTGTGCTTGACATAAAATAATTATAAAATTAAATGAAAAATGCATTCAAATTCCTGTATTCTATAAGTGACTAATCCAATAGAATTGAAGGAGTTTAAATGCAATTACAGGATATCACTAATATATTAAATTTACAAGGAATAAATGTTATCAATTTTATCTATGGTTTTGAAGATAGAATTTGTATTGAAATCCAACCTACAGAATATACTCAACCTTGTCCGTGCTGTAAGAGTTTTAAAATAATAAGACGAGGCTCATCTGGAATTAGAAGAGTAAGGCATCTTCCTATATTTCAAAACGAGGTAATATTAAAGGTTCCTAAAATAAGAATGTCCTGTAAGGATTGTAATGCCTCTTTTTCATGGCAATATTCATTCCTGACTGGAAAGAGTCGTTATACTAATGAATTTCAAGAGTTTATTGCAACTAAAGTACCAGGAGCAACGGTTATTCACTGTGCTAGAACATTGAAAATACCATATTCTACAGTTGAAAGAATATATAAAAATTATATTGACTATGTTGTTCCACAATTGCAAGCAAAAGTTATATTAGAAAGTTCTAACACTAACAAGCTTATACTTGGAATGGATGATTTTGCTATAAGGAAAGGACATAGTTATAATACTGGAATTCATGACCTTCGTAACGGAACATTACTTGAAATAATTCCAGGAAGAAAACTTGAAGAGCTTAGAAGTCATAAGACTGTAAATCCAGAACTTTTTGAGCTCCGACCTTTTGCTATAGTAATGGATTTGGCTCCATATTATCACACATTTGCAAAAGAAGTATACCCAGATGCTATACGTATTGCGGATAGGTTTCATGTTAATAGCTATGCTATGGAAGCTCTTAGAGGCGTAAGAAAACGCATAAGTTGTGATTTAACTCCTGCGGCACGGACAGTATTGAAAAGAAATAAATCAGTACTTGAAAAACGGAATGAATATCTTACATCAAAAGAGGTTGAGATGCTCCAGCAGTTGTTGTCATTATCACCTGACCTAAAAGCAGTATATGAGTGGAAAGAGGAACTTATTGAGTGGTATGACTGTTGTTCAAGTGTTATACAGGCAACAAATGTATTTGATAAATGGTGTAAAAAAGGACATTCACTAAATATACCTGAGGTAGAACGTGCTTTGGTTACTTTTGAAAACTGGAGACAAGAAATAATTAACTATCATCATTGTAGATATACCAATGCCGCTGTTGAAGGTAGAAACGGTAAAATTAAAGCAATTCAACGCAGACACTATTTTACAAGGAATAAAGACTACTACAAAGGAAGAATTTTATTAGAATGTAATAACCATTTCTTGACAGCTTAAGCTGTCAAGAACATATTTTGATGTTGAGCCAAGTAGGATGATGAATTTTGAAGAATTTCATGGATGAAAATTTTTTATTATCTAATGATACTGCGATAGAATTATACCACAACTATGCTAAGGAACTTCCTATTATTGATTATCATTGCCACATTGATCCTAAAGAAATATATGAAAACAAAAAATTTAAAAATATAACTGAAGCATGGTTATATGGAGATCATTATAAATGGAGAGCAATGAGAAGTAATGGTGCTGATGAAAAATACATCACAGGGGACGGAAGCGATTATGATAAGTTTTTAGCTTGGTCTGAAACTATACCTATGGCAATAGGAAACCCACTTTATCATTGGACTCATTTAGAACTTCAAAGATTTTTTGGAATAGATGAACCTCTTGATGAAGAAACTGCTCCAATGATTTGGAAGAAAGCTAATGAATTACTTAGCGGAGAAGGTTTTAATGTAAGAGATTTAATTTTAAAATCAAATGTTGAAACTATATGTACAACAGATGATCCGACTGATACATTAGAATATCATATAAAGCTTAAAGAAGATACTAGTTTCAATGTAAATGTTTTACCCACTTTTAGACCTGATAAGGGTGTAGAAATAAAGGCGGGTGACTTTCTTACATGGGTAAAGTCTTTAGGAGATATATCAGAAATAAACATAAATGATTATGATAAGTTCCTACAAGCTTTAGACTCAAGAATAAGATTTTTCAATTCAGTTGGATGTAAAGTTGCAGACCATGGTATAGACGGTGTAGTAGTTTATGCGGAAGCAACAAAGGAAGAAGCAGCAGCAATATTTACTAAAGCATTGGAAGGTAAAACTATAACTTCAGATGAAGAAAAGAAATATAAGACTTACACATTAAGACATGTATTTAAACTTTATCATGAACTAGGATGGGTATTACAGCTTCATATTGCAGCACTTAGAAGCAATAATGAAAGAATGTTAGAAAAAATAGGCGTTAATACTGGTTTTGACTCAATTAATGATGAAAGTATAGCTTATCCACTTTCAAGACTTTTAGATTCAGTAGATAAAGAAAATGCTCTTCCAAAGACTATTTTATATACATTAAATCCAAAGGATAACTATGTTCTTGGAACAATGATAGGTAATTTCCAAGGTGAAGGAATTCCAGGAAAAATGCAATTTGGTGCAGCTTGGTGGTTTAATGATAATAAAGACGGAATGATTGAACAAATGAAAGCATTAGCAAATCTTGGACTACTAGGACGTTTTGTCGGAATGTTAACTGATTCTAGAAGCTTCCTGTCATATACAAGACATGAGTATTTTAGAAGAATTGCTTGTAATTTGATTGGAGAATGGGTTGAAAATGGTGAAGTTCCTAAGAATGTGAAATTGCTTAAGAAAATTGTTCAAGGTATATGTTACAACAATGCAAAAGAATATTTTGGATTTAACTAAAATAAGAGTACTTAAGTAAAGAAAGTGAGGAAAAACATATGTCAAATAATAATAGAAAAATTACGATAGCTAGAGGCGTTGGGTATGGATTAGTTGATTTAATGGGTGGTGGTGCATTTACCATTATCGGAGCATTTTTACTATTTTTCTACACAACATTTGCAGGATTAACACCAATTCAAGGTGCATCTATAATTGCGATTGCCAGAGTTGTGGATGCAGTTGCCAGTCTTTTTATCGGTAGTATATCTGATAACTTTTATAAGACTAAGCTTGGAAAGCTTTTTGGAAGACGTCGTTTCTTCTTATTAATTGGAGCACCTTTAATGGCAGACTATGTACTATTATGGGTGACAGGAAGAAGTTATGTATTCTACTTAGTTACATATTTACTATTTGAAATAATTGCAGCTATGGTATTAATTCCATGGGAAACATTGCCTGCTGAGATGACAAAAGGCTTTGATGATAGAACTAAATTATCTGCATCAAGAATGTTCATATCAGCAACTGGTACATTTTTAGCTACTTTTGTTCCAGGAAGATTAATAGCTTTCTTTGGTGAAAAAAGTTCACAAGCATATTTTTTAAATGGTTTAATTTTCGCTATCATTTATGCAATTTGTATATTAATAGCTCACAGAGTAACTTGGGAAAGAGATCTTACACCTGAAATGGAAGCAGAATTAGCAAAAGGTTCTCAAAGTAAGAGTTTCGGTGAACAAATAACAGGAATAATAAAAGTAGCGATAGCTTATATATCTACTTTAAAGCTTAAAGCTTTCAGAAAACACTTAGCAATTTATATATGTTCATTTACTGCTAAAGATTTATTTAATTCTGTATTTGTATATTTCTGTGTATTTAACTTAGGAGTTTCATCTACTACTGCTGCTAATGTACTTTCACTTAGTATCATTGGTATACCTGTAACAATATTAGGCGGAATCATGATGATTAAGGTTGGTCCAAGTAACTTATATAAATTCTCTTATACAGTTATGATTATATGTCTATTAGGATTTTATGGACTTTATGTAGGTCATTTAGGATCAAATATTGTATTATTATTTGTAATTGGTACTATTTATCAAGTTGGAAGAAGCTTATTAGAATTTACTCCATGGAATGTATTCCCTTTCATCCCTGATGTTGATGAAATGGTTACAAGACAAAGAAGAGAAGGACTTTTCGCAGCAGTTATGACTTTTACTAGAAAGAGTAGTGTTGCTTTAGCTACATTTGTTCTAGGAGTTGTATTAGAAGAAAGCGGATTTGTAAAAGGTCAAACAACTCAATCACCACATGTAGTATCAACTATAGCAAATCTTTTAGCAATTGGATGCATAGGTTTACTTATATTAGCATTATATTTCGCAATAACATTCAAACTTAATAAAAGAACACATGGTATATTAGTTGATGAAGTTGAGAGATTAAAAAATGGCGGATCAAAGGCTGATGTTGATGCAGAAACAAAAGAAATTGTTGAAAATCTTACTGGTTATAAATATGAAAATGTATGGAAAGAAACTACAGTATAAATTGGATATTTAAATTAATTTAAAGTTTAAATAAGTTAAAATTAAAAAATGATATCCTATCTCTAAAGATATTTTAACTTGGTTTTATGGCTGTCTTAAGATAGAAGATGAATTGCTATTTTAAGGCAGCTAATTTTAATATAAACGTTAGGAGATTTTAATATGAATAATAAAATTAATTGTCTTTATTGTGATAAAGATGAAAAACTTGATAATCTAATGATTAAAATTTGTGAACTTGATGTATCCACCCTCTATTTGTTTAAAGAGCAAAGCCATGAAGGAAGATGTGTTGTTGCTTATAACAAACATGTGAATGAATTGTTTGAATTAGAAGATAAAGAACTTGAATTGTTTATGAAAGATGTTACAAAGGCAGCAGCTGCAATAAAAAAAGCATTCTCACCTAAAAAAGTAAATTATGGGGCATATTCAGATACCCTTCCTCATCTTCATTTTCATGTAGTTCCTAAATATGAAAATGGTTATTCGTGGGGTGGTGTATTTGAAATGAATCCTCAAAAGACATATTTAAGTGATAAGGAATATAGCGAAAGAATTAAGGTTATAAAAGAAAATCTATAATTCATACTGATTAAAAATTAAGTATTCACATAAACATTCATTGGTTTAAATCAATGAATTGATAAATAATAAAAATATTTTAATCAGGAAAGATAGTCATGAAAATCATTGTAGTAACATTTTGAATTAAGCTTACTAAGAAAGAATCTTAGTAAGCTTTTATTCAGTTTTTCGGGTAGATGAAGATTCAACAAATACAAATTTATCTGGCCTATGACGAGATTCTGTATATTCAAAGAGTTTACCAGAATCAGTATAAGCATATGTTTTTACGATAACAACACAATCATAAGTGCCTAAATCTAGATAACGCTTATCTAATTCAGTTGCGTGTTCAACTACTATAATCTTTTTTGAAGCAAGGATCTTAGTATGTAATTCTTTTTCTATATATTCATATATTGATTTTTGTGCTATTTCTATAGTTAGGTCTTTAACTACATCTGAGCTGAAATAGTTGATATCGAGGATTATAGGTTCATTATCAAGAAATCGGATTCTATGAAGATGATATACTTCTGTATGTGGCTTTAATGCAGTTTTTTTTGATAAGTGATCATTTATTGTTATCTTTGAAAAGTTAACTACACTTGTAGTGAATTTCTTTTTTAGCTTTAGTTCCTGAAGACCTAATAGGTTTCCAATAGGAAGTTCAATAGATTCTCTGCCATCTAGAATAATAACACCTTTTCCTTTTACACTTTCAACATATCCATCTTTACTTAATTCACTGATAGCTCTTCTAACAGTATTTCGGCTGCATTTAAAAGTATTTACTAATTCCATTTCCGTAGGAAGCATCATAGAAGCATCATATTTACCATCATCTATATTATCTTTTAATGTATGATATATATCTTTAAATTTCACATTAGGCAAAAAAAACACTCCTTTAAAATATGTTTAATCAAATTTATACACTTCAATTATACTTCACTTTTAAATATAAGTTAACTAAATGTTAAAGAAACTAAATAAGAAAAGTAAATCTTATATAATTAATTATAGCTGCATATAAAATACTTATACGAAATGTGGAATTTGTATAATTTATTTAAACAAATATAATGGTTATAATATATTTGTTTAAACATATATATTATAAAACGTATTTTAAACAATGGCTATATATCAAGTGAATTTATATATTTTAAAATTTGTTTAAACAAATTTTAAGAAATGTATTGACGATATGTTCAAAAAAGAATATTATGATAATGTAAACATTTAAAATAAGATTTAATTAATGGATCCAAATTCAAAAATATTAAATGTTTTACTGAACTTATATAATGTGCAGATCTGAAAATGAAATTCTTCAATGAAGAAAACGATATTATACGAGTCTGGTAAACGTATACCAGCTAAAAAGATACATAAAGGAGAAAGATAATCATATTACGTCAAAGTGTAGAGTTAAGAAATGTGTATCTAAATATTAATCAGTAATCTGTGAAATAATTCATTAAAAATAAAATTCATTTGGAGGTATTATTTATGGGGAAATTTGAAAATGATTCTAAGGAATTGCTAAAATATGTTGGCGGAAAAGAAAATATATCAGCTGTTACACACTGTGTTACTAGAATGAGATTTGTTCTAAACGATCCAAGTAAAGCTGATAAAGATGCAATTGAAAAGTTGAAGAGTGTTAAAGGCACATTTACTCAGGCAGGGCAATTTCAAGTTGTTATTGGAAATGAAGTATCAATCTTTTACAATGATTTTATAAAAATTTCAGGTATAGATGGTGTAAGTAAAGATGAAGTGAAAAATGCAGCTAAAAATAATATGACTTTTATACAGAAGCTTATGGCTAATATAGCAGAAATATTTTCACCTCTTATTCCAGCCATAATAGTTGGTGGTTTGATCTTAGGTTTTAGAAATGTAATTGGAGATATGAAATTATTAGAAGGTGGAACAAAGTCTTTAGTTGAAGTATCTCAGTTTTGGGCTGGAACAAATAGTTTCTTATGGTTAATAGGAGAAGCTATATTCCACTTCTTACCTGTAGGGATAACTTGGTCAATAACAAAGAAAATGGGGACAACCCAGATTCTTGGTATAGTGTTAGGTATTACATTAGTATCACCACAACTTTTAAATGCCTATTCAGTAGCAAGTACACCAGTAGATAAAATTCCTTTTTGGGATTTTGGATTTGCACAAGTAAAAATGATAGGATATCAGGCACAGGTTATACCAGCAATACTTGCAGGCTTTACATTAGTATTTCTTGAAAGAGGGGCTAGAAAGATAAGTCCAGAATCAATATCTATGATAGTTGTACCATTTTTGGCTTTAGTACCAGCAGTCTTAATAGCTCATATTGTTATAGGACCTATAGGATGGGCAATTGGTGCAGCTATTTCACAAGTAGTATATGGTGGACTTACATCGTCATTTGGAGCTGTTTTTGCTGCGGTTTTCGGATTCTTATATGCACCATTAGTTATTACAGGACTTCATCATATGACCAATGCAATAGACCTTCAATTAATGGCACAATTTAATGGAACATCACTATGGCCAATGATAGCTTTATCTAATATTGCACAAGGTTCAGCAGTACTTGCAATGATATATTTACAAAGAAAAAATGAAGAAGCTCAGGAAATTAATGTTCCAGCTTGCATTTCAGCTTATCTTGGAGTAACAGAGCCTGCAATGTTTGGTGTTAACTTAAAGTATAGCTTCCCATTTCTATGTGGAATGATAGGTTCAGCTGCGGCAGCAGTTATTTCTGTCGGTAGTGGAGTAATGGCAAACTCTATTGGTGTTGGAGGTCTCCCTGGAATTTTATCAATTAAACCACAATTTATGTTAATCTTCGCAGTATGCATGCTTACAGCTATTGTTATACCATTCATACTAACTGTAGTTATAGGAAAAAGAAGAGGAATTAATTAAACGGAGGAAAGGATAAAGGCATCATGAAGGATTTTAAGAAAAGTACTGTCTATCAAATATATCCTAAATCATTTTATGATACAGACGGTGATGGATTTGGAGATTTAAACGGAGTAATAGAAAAACTAGACTATTTAAAAAATTTAGGTATAGATTATATATGGCTTACTCCTTTTTATCCTTCACCTCAAGTAGATAATGGTTATGATATTGCAGACTATTATAATATAGATGAGAGCTTTGGAACATTAGAAGATTTTGAAAAATTAATTAAGGAAGCAGAAGCAAGAAATATATATATAATGCTGGATATGGTTCTTAATCATACATCAACTGAACATAAATGGTTTAAGAAAGCATTGATTGGAGAAGAGAAATATAAGAGTTTTTATATTTTCAAAGAACCAGTAAATAATAATGCGCCAACAAATTGGAAATCTAAGTTTGGAGGCAGCGCTTGGCAGTATGTAGAAGAATTTGATGAGTACTATCTGCATCTTTTTGACAAGACACAAGCCGATTTAAATTGGGACAATGAAGAGGTACGAAAAGAGATTTATAACATAGTGAATTATTGGATAGAAAAAGGTGTAAAAGGTTTAAGATTTGATGTTATAAATTTAATATCAAAACCAGAGAAATTAGAAGATGATTTAGAGGGTGATGGAAGAAAATTTTATACAGATGGCCCAAAGATACATGAATATCTTAAAGAGCTTAATGAAAAAACTTTTGGGAAACATTCTGATATTATAACAGTTGGAGAAATGTCATCAACTTCCCTTGAAAATTGCATAAGATATTCAGAACCAAAAGAAGAAGAATTATCAATGGTATTTAATTTTCAT
Source organism: Clostridium sp. DL-VIII (assembly GCF_000230835.1). Taxonomy (NCBI): domain Bacteria; kingdom Bacillati; phylum Bacillota; class Clostridia; order Eubacteriales; family Clostridiaceae; genus Clostridium; species Clostridium sp. DL-VIII. The sequence goes on along the minus strand of NZ_CM001240.1, from coordinate 5,042,225 downwards.
CATTTAAAAGTTGACTACAAAAATCAAAATAAATGGGAATTGCAAGAATGTGATTTTAAAAGCTTGAAGAATATACTTAATGAATGGCAGTTAGGAATGCAGAAGGGCAATGGATGGAATGCTGTCTTTTGGTGCAATCATGATCAACCACGTATAGTTTCTAGGTTTGGAAATGATGGCAAATATCATAGGGAATCGGCTAAAATGCTGGCAACAATGATCCACTTATTAAAAGGTACACCATATGTGTATCAAGGTGAAGAGATCGGAATGACAAATGCGTATTTTACTGATATCAATCAATATGTAGATGTAGAGAGTTTAAATTATTTTAAAATATTAAAAGAGCAGGGAATAGATGAAGGCGAAATATACAAAGTTTTGCAGGAACGTTCAAGAGATAATTCCAGAACGCCAATGCAGTGGGATGCTACTAAAAATGCTGGATTCAGTGAAGGAAAACCATGGATTAGTGTAAATTCTAATTATAAAGAAATAAATGTCTTGAATAGTTTAAATGATGAAAACTCGATTTTTTATCACTATAAAAAGTTGATTTCCTTGAGAAAGCAGTATGATGTTATAGCTTATGGAAGTTATATACCTATACTAGAGGATAATGATTTTGTGTTTTCATATAAAAGAGAATATAAAAATGAATCTTTGATTGTGATTAATAACTTTTTTGAAAAGGAAGTTGAAATAAAGTTAGATATTGAAGAGTTAGAAAAGTATAAATCCATAATTACAAATTATGATGAAAGAGATTTACAATCAGTGTTCGTCCTAAAACCATACGAATCAATAGCATTTTTAAAAACAGTTTAAGAATTTTAATTAATGAAAACATAGGGAAAGTATACTACCCTATGTTTTTTTATATATCTTAGTCTTTTATTTTGATATTGAAAATAAAAGAGAGTTTATATTCTTCCAAAAGCAATGAAAGGGGTATATAATTAACATAGAATAGAGAACACGTGTGCATGAAGTAGATAGTAATAATAATTTATAGTGTATGTTAAGTTATTGCAAAAACATACGGTATAATTAAAAATAACATAGAAGTATTATTATCTGCTATTTTTTATATACGTAAGAAGAGGATTGGGGAGTGGAAAATATTGATTACAGACATGACAAAAGGGAATATATCAAAACATTTAATTAAATTTGCAGTTCCTTTGGTATTAGCAAATTTATTTCAATTAACTTATAATGCAGCAGATTCAATTATTGTAGGAAGATTTGTAGGCACAGAAGCTTTAGCAGCTGTTGGTACAGCAAATCCTATAATGAACATCATAATATTCTTTATTATAGGAATTTGTATGGGAGCTTCAGTACTTATGAGTGAATATTTTGGAGCTAATGATATAAAAAAATTCAAGAGAGAAGTTTCAACTACTATGATAGCCGGACTTATATTTACTTCAATTGTAATTATATTAGGCATAATATTTATTGAACCAATATTAAAGTTAATACAAGCTCCACAAGAAATAATACCAGATGCTGCAGCTTATTTAAGGATTATATTTTTGGGACTGATTTTTACATTTTTATATAATGCATTTGCTTCAATTTTACGTAGCATAGGTGATTCAAAATCGCCATTAATTTTTTTAGCTATTTCAGCAGTATTAAATGTGGTAATGGATATTATATTCGTAGTTTATTTTAATATGGGGGTTATCGGTTCAGGAATTGCAACTGCAACAGCTGAAATGTTCTCCAGCCTTTTTTGTATTATTTATATTTATAAAAAGGTGCCATTATTGCATTTCTCAAAAAATGAAATTATATTAGATAAAAATTTATTAAAAATCACTATAAATTATAGCTGGGTCACAGCAATGCAGCAAACTTGCTTGTATGTGGGAAAAGTTCTTGTTCAAGCTGCCGTTAATCCTCTAGGTGTGGATGCAATTGCAACCTTCAATGCAGTTAACAGAGTAGATGATTTTGCGTTTACACCACAACAAAGTATTAGCAGTGCTATGACTACATTTTTAGCCCAAAATAGAGGTGGTGAAAAACATCATCGGATAAAGGAAGGGCTTTGGACAGGATTAAAACTTGAAATGTTATTTTGGTGCATACTCGTCTTGTCAGTATACTTTGGAGCAAATAACTTGATGAACTTATTTGTCCCAAATGAAGGATCAAAAGTTATAGAGTTAGGAGCGACATATCTTCATTTAATGGCATTTTTTTATATACTTCCAGCATGGACAAATGGAATACAAGGATACTTTAGAGGAATGGGAGATTTAAAGGTTACTTTAAGATCTACTTTTGTTCAAATGGTTGGAAGAGTATTATTTGCTTATTTACTTGCTCCGAGGTTTGGTATAGTTGGTATTGCTTTAAGCTGTCTAGGAGGATGGATTATAATGCTTTCTTATGAAGTTCCAATACTTATAAAGCATAGAAAAGAACATGCTAAGTTTATAAAAAATTTAACATAAAAGAATAGATGAAATGCTTTAGGCATATGATAATAGACCAAAGATGTGCCTTAAGATATAGGATTGGAGAAGATTCGTATGATTAAATATTTACAGTCGAAGGTTTTCAAAATGGCTTTGTCAGCTACAGTAGCAATAATGATATCAAATTATATTGGTTTACAGTTTGGTGTAACCTCGGGTATAATTGCAATCCTTACTATTCAGGATACTAAGAAGGAAGCATTGCTAATCGGAGGCAGAAGAGTAATCACAGCTGCAATAGCTATACTTTTATCTTTTGTATTATACATCTTGCTTGGTAATAATCCTATTGTATTTGGACTGTTTTTGATAATTTTTATATCAACTACTCAGCTTCTAAAAATGAGCGAAGGCATGGTTCCTGGAGCAGTACTTTCAACTCATCTTTTAACAAGTACAAATATAAATGCTTCATGGATAATAAATGAAGCACAATTAACTATAATAGGAATTGGTGTTGCAATGTTATTTAATTTATATGCAGCTTCTTTAGAAGATGAGTTTGAAAAGAATAAGTTAAGAATAGAAGATTGTTATAGAGCTATATTATCAGACATGGCAGTAAGCTTGGTAACTCAAGCTGTACCAGTTTATGAACGAGAAATATTATTGGAAGTCGAGAAACTTATTAAAAAGTCTAAAGATATAGCGCGGACAATAAATAATAATCATTTATTTAAGAAAAACGATTATTATCTAAATTATATAGAGATGAGAATAATACAATTGGATACAATGAAAAGAATGAAAAAGCATTTCTCAAGATTTTATATGACTTATGGTCAAACTAAAATATTATCGGACTTCACCAATAATGTTGCAATGAATCTTCATGAGAATAATGATTGTATTGAACTTATTAATAAATTAAATTTACTTAGAAAAGATTATGCAGATATGGAACTGCCTAAAAATAGAAACGAATTTGAAAACAGAGCCTTATTGTTTCAGTTTTTAAATGATTTAGAAGACTTCTTAATTGTAAAGAAAAAATTTAAAGAGTCTATACACTATAGATAACTAAGTGCAATGTAGAATTAGGAAAGTAAAATCAAACGAAAGGAGCTAGATAATTTATGTATGATTATCCATTATACAGACCGCCAAGTGAGGCTAATAGTTTAATAATACAAGTTACTTTAGGGTGTTCTCACAATAAATGCAGTTTTTGCAGTATGTATAAGTCTAAGAAATTTATGATAAAATCTTTAGATGATATTAAAAATGATATAAATTATTTTAGACAAGTATATAAATATGTAGAGAGAATATTTTTAGCAGATGGAGATGCTTTAATTATTCCTACGGAGAAGTTAAAGGAAATATTCTCATATATAAAGGAAGTATTTCCTGAGTGCAAAAGAATTACTCTTTATGGATCACCTAAATCAATTTTACTTAAAACCACTCAGGAATTAAAGGAGCTTAAAGCTTTAGGTTTATCTATGATATATATGGGCGTTGAAAGTGGAGATGATGTAGTTTTAAAAGATATAAACAAAGGTGTAGATAGTGGAACTTTAATAAAGGCTGGAAAGATGGTTAAAGATGCAGATATTTTACTTTCAGTAACTGTTATTTCTGGTATAGGTGGAAAAAAATCAAGTAGAAATCATGCAATCAAAACTGGGAAAATAATAACTGAAATGTCGCCAGATTATCTAGGTGTATTGACTCTTATGATTGAAAAGGACACGGTTTTATATAATAAAATTTTAAATAAAGAATTTGAAGTTTTAAGTGATAGAGAAATTTTAAATGAAATCAGGCTTTTAATAGAACAAATTAATGTTAATGAACTAATGGTATTTAGATGTAATCATGCATCAAATTATATTTCATTAAAAGGGAATTTACCGCAGGATAAGGAAATGTTATTAAAGCAAATTGATTATTATATGAAAAATAACAGGTTAAAAGGTGAGGAAGAAAGAAGATTATAAATATATATAACTATTTTAAATAATGTTTTTTATAAGAATATAAGTAAACAGTTTCTAACTTAGAATTAGAAGCTGTTTTTTACTAGAAATTATTAGTATAAGCATTTTTGAAATGTATATATTCTTAAGCTGAGGTTAATATAGTAAGGACTCCGTAAATAAACAGATATAAAGGGGAGCATGTTATGAATATATTTAATACAAAATTGTTTGATAGCCTTATAAAGATTATTGAAAAATTGTATTATATTATTTTTATAGTTATATTAATGGTCGCTTTGTTTAATGTATTTTTCAATTTGGGAATCGTGCCTATAGAAAGTTTTGATGAAGCAAGGCATGGTGTTAGTGCCTATGAAATGATGAAAAGAAATAATTATGTAGTAAATACTTATGCTTATAATAATGACTATTGGAACTTAAAACCTCCAATAAGCTTTTGGATAATAGTTTTAGGGTATAAAATAGCAGGATTTAATCCGCTAGGGCTTAGATTGTTTTCAGGATTAGCAGCAATGTTAACCATATTAATTATAGGAATTTTTAGTTTATGTAAGTATGGAAGGCTGGCATCATTAATTTCTACAATTGTTATGGCTACAACAATACCATTTATTACAGAACATTGCGCACGTACTGGGGATGCAGATTCTATATATGTATTATTCTTTACAATGGCAATAGTATCATTGGCATTAGTAGAAAATAATAGCAAATGGATATATGCTTTTGGAATCTCTTTTGCTTTAGCATTTTTAAGTAAGAGCTGGCATGCAGGTAATATAATTGTAATAGGAATAATTTATTTATTATTGAGTAAGTTTTTATTTAAGCTAAAAGTAAAACAAATATTTTTATTGGTTTTAAGTATCTGTGCACCTATATTTATATGGATAATATTAAGATACATCAATGATGGTATAACCTTTTTCAAAACTATGGTAGAATTTGATTTATTAAAAAGAACATCAGAGGTTCTAGAAGGTCATATTGGCGGATACTGCTTTTATTTAGAAGGATTGCAATGGTCGTATTTTTATTGGAATCTTCTTTTTGTTGCAACATCTATGGCATACATAGTTCTTATATATAGGTATATAGGAAATAAGGAAACGGTTAATAATGGCTTGATTATAGGTACATGGATAGTTGTACCATTTCTATTGTATACTATGGCAAAAACGAAAATATCATGGTATATGCTTCCGGTATATCCTGCTATAGCCTTAAGTATAGGTGCTACAACAAGTTTTTTGTTAAAGGAAAAAAATAGAAATTTAATTACTCAAATTATATTAATTGTGATGATTGCAATATCTATATATAAAAGCGAAGAAGTTATAGTAAGTAGAATTTCGAGTCCTGAGCCAGAGCTTAATCAAGAATTGATTAAGAATATTGGAAGTACGCAGCAATATAAAGGAAAAAGAATATATATAAATCATTATGATCAAAGCTACTGGTTAAGTGCTGAATTATATGATGATTTAACTCCAATAGAAGGAGGCGCAGAAGGTTTTTTAGTAGATAATGCAAATGATTCACTTTTATTTATTACAAAAGAAGATGTTAATATACTTGGAGATAAAAAGAATGATTTAAAGGTTCTTCTTGAAAATGAATCAGCCTATATATTTACAAAATAAGCTTAAGCAGACGTTTTTTATGTGTGTTTAAGTTTATTTTTTTGGAAAATTTTAATTATCGTGTTCACTTTTGAAGGAGTAAAAAGTTATATATGTGTGGTACCATTAAAAAGTGGACATAAGGGGGGAGTAAAAATTAAGGATGATATATGCAGTTTAATAAAAGAGGATTTAGCTATAATTTACAAATATTTAATTTCAATAGGTTCATCAAAGGAAGATGCAGAAGATATTGTGCAGGAAACGTTCATTAAAACTTATGAAAATATTGATATATTAATTGATGGAAATATAAAAGCATGGATGTTTAAGGTTTCTATTAACAAATTTTATACATTATATAAAAGAAGTAAAATTAATGTGAGTTTAACAAATGAACTATATGCTACTATTGAAAGTGATTTTAAAATAGGACATATAGATAATTCTATGGAGGTTAATAGAATTTTAGCATCAATGAAAGAAAGTGAAAAAAACTTACTAGTTTTAAAATATAGTTTGGGAATGTCTTATAGGAGCATAGGCAATCTCCTTAATATTGAAGAAGGATCAGCAAAGACTTTATGTTATAGAGCGAGAAATAGGTTTAAAGAAATATGGGAAGGTGAAAAATATGAATAAAGATATTGAAGATATATTTTCAAATAACATGGAGAATCAAATCAAGAAAGAAATAAAAAAGAAAAGAAAACAGTTAAATTTAAAGTTAATAACAATTTCAATAATTTCAACATTAATTATAATTATTTTAGGAATATTGACTCTAAATTTTGCAAGTCATAAATATATAGAAAATGCGTATACCAAGGAGGAAAAGAAACTTGAATTGGAAAATGTAATAATGAATCCAAATGAATATATAGGAAAAGAAACATGTGAAGTAACAGGATATTTTAAATATATGAGTACTTATGAGTATGGAAAGAAAATTGGAGGCAAAGTTATTTATGCTGGTTCTACTAATTATTTAGGAGGTCTTTTAAAAGATAAAATGTCAAAAGAAAGGTTGGCGATAAGCAATATCCCATTAAATGATAATATAAGTGAAAGATCCAGCGATGTTTATGGACTAAGAAAACTGCAATTTTTATATCCATATGTTAATTATGAACAAAACATATATGATTATCAAACAGAAAATAATAAAATTCCTGATAATACATCATCTTCTGATAAAGAAAATATAATAAATGATTTTCAATACTTAAATGAAATTGATAATGATAAAATAGTTGAAATAGCATTGTCCTTCAATAAAGAATATAGTTATGAAGAAGTAAACAAAATGCTAGATAGCAATTTAATAACATTTTATTGGGTTGATAATAATTCTGAAGATGAAAAAGAACATGCAGTTGAATTAAAAAATACAGCATTTAATGTTATAGGAATAAAGTCCACTGATGGGGCTGGTGAATTTAGAGTGGATGTTGATAGCAGGATGGAAAATTTCAAAACTGCACTTAAGCAGTTAAAAGAAATAGGAGATACCCAATATATTGAAAATATAGATGAAAAGAATATTAAGATAGGTGGAGCTGTAGTTATAGGAAGTCCAAAGGAACTTAAAGGGATTCAAAATAATCCAATTATAAAACATGCCATACTTGGAACTGTAGTGGATAAATATTAATTTAAGTACAATGTGCCATTAAAAAGTAGTCTCTAATTTAATAATTAGAGGCTGTTTTTATATCGGAATTAAATATATTCAGTGATGAAAAGAATCTTTGAGTATAAAAAAGAAGAGTAATAAGAATATAAATTTGCATTGAGTAAATAAATAAGTATGGAATTTGTTATATAACATATATTGACTAAATAATGCAAAAAATATAAACTAAGTAAAGCGTTAAATTTAATATGTTATATAAAAAATTAAAAAGGAATGATAATTAATGAATGAGTCAAAAAATAATAAAGAAGAGATTACTAAAGCTAATGGACTCAAAAAGGAAATCGGTTTATTTGAAGCTATAACAATAGTTATAGGAGTAGTTATAGGTTCAGGAATATTCTTTAAAGCATCATCAGTTTTTAAAAATGCAGGCACACCGATGCTTGGAATAATGGCTTGGGTAGTTGGTGGATTAATAACAATAGCATCGGCTCTAACAGTAGCTGAAATAGCTGTAGCGATTCCAAAGACAGGTGGAGTATTTGCTTATATTAAAGAATTATATGGTGAAAAATGGGCGTTTTTATTTGGATGGATGCAAACTCTAATTTATGTACCAGGGGTAGCAGCGGCATTATCGATAGTTTTTGTTACTCAGGCAACATACTTTATACCAAATTTAACTCCAATAGCACAAAAAATATTGGCAATATGTATATTATTTTTTGTAATGATTTTAAATGTTTTATCGACAAAATTAGGAAGCAAAGTACAAGTTATTGCTACAATTGGTAAGCTTGTACCGATATTTTTTATTGTTATATTTGGGTTGATAAATGGGACAGCACATGATTTTACATTACCAGTTTCTTCTACAAATACAGTAGGAGCAGCAGGGTTTGGAGCAGCAATACTTGGAACTTTATGGGCTTATGATGGTTGGATAAATGTAGGAAATATGTCTGGTGAGCTTGAAAGCCCTAAGAAAGATCTACCAAAGTCCATAATTATCGGGCTAATAACAACAATTATAGTCTATATATTAATTAATACAGCTATTATAAATATTATGCCAGTGTCTAAAGTAATTGCTTCTTCTAAGCCAGCTTCAGACGCAGCTGTAATTATTTTTGGAGATATGGGAGCGGCTTTAATTGCAGCAGGGATAATGGTTTCCATTTTTGGTGCATTAAATGGATATTTAATGACAGGTGTTAGAGTTCCTTTTGCAATGGCTCAAGATAATCTTTTTCCGTTCTCCAGATTCTTTGGGAAAGTGAATGATAAATTTCAAACTCCTATCAACACATTTATTTTTGAAGTAGTATTAGCTAGTTTGTATGTATTAAGTGGATCTTTCGATACACTTACTAACCTTGTTGTATTTGTAATGTGGATATTTTTCGTAATGTGTGTATGCGGTATCTTTATATTACGAAGTAAGCATAAAGAGCTGGAAAGATCATATAAAGTTCCATTATATCCAGTTGTACCTTTGATAGGAATTGTTGGAGGTTTATATATATTAATAAGTACATTTATAACAGATTACTTAAATGCAATATATGGAATAGGGATAACCTTAATAGGACTTCCTATATATTTTTATATAAGTAGAAAGAATAAGAAGTAAGATTAAAGCAAGTGTGGAAAAAATATAAGTTTCTATATATTGACAAGTGCTTATTTGTTATAGTATGCTTTATATAGTTATAAAAAGATTTATTATAAAAAAGATGATAATGAATCTTATGAAAGGAGAAATGTTATATGAGAGCAAATGTAAAGGTGATGTTAAAATAAAACTAAATATGGGCGAAAACGTAATTTTGTAATTTTTTAAAGGGGAATTATACCCTTTGTTTGTGTTGCATTTCCGCAGAATATTCTAACCTTTCATAAAAGATTGACTATTATGATTAACATTTAAAATAAGTAATATATACTTATTTTATTAATTATTTATCATATTTCTAGGTGAATAGCAAAGCAGAGCGTATATCTGTTTATTAATATTCCCGCAGGTAGTAGCCATTTTAAGGTTAATGTCTGCGGGATTTTTTTACCCATTTTTAGGAAGGTAAGAAATAAAACTTATTAATTATTGAAAGGAGTGATGTGATAATGAAAGCTTTAAAACTAAAATTAAAATTTAAAAGTTACTTAATTAGCATGGAGGAATTAGATGAATAATAATATAGAAAAGTACGGATATGATGATTTTTTTCAAAAGCAGGTAAAAAAATTTAAGTTATCGGCAGTAGATATTATACCTGCGAGAGTAATTGAGGTACAAAGAGAACAATATAAGTTGATTTCAGAGTATGGAGAAAGTAATGGAAAGTTAAAAGGATCATTATTTTATAATGAAAAATTATATAAGGAATATCCTACAGTTGGAGATTTTGTTTTAATTAAGCATAATTCATTAGGAAATGACATTATATATCATGTATTTGAGAGAAAAAGTAAATTTTCAAGAATGGATTCTTTTAATGAAATTGAACAAGTTGTGGCAGCTAATTTTGATTATGTCTTCATAATGATTTCACTTAATAATGACTTTAACATTAAGAGAATGGAGAGATACTTAGCAGCTGCATGGCAAAGTGGCGGTACTCCAATAATTATCATGACAAAGTTAGATTTATGCAGTGATTGCAGTCTACAAAGACAAAAAATTGAAAAGATAGCACCGTTTGTTCCTATAATTGCAGTAAGCTCTTTAACAGGAGAAGGATTGGAAGAGTTATGGGAATATACAGCCCCATATAAAACTGGTGTGTTTCTAGGATCATCAGGTATCGGAAAGTCATCATTAGTTAATGCACTTTTAGGGGAAGAAATTATGAAGGTAAACAGTATTCGTGAAGCTGATAGCAAAGGAAGACATACTACAACTCACAGGCAGCTCATAATACTTAAAAATAATTCTATGATCATTGATACTCCTGGAATGAGAGAACTTGCAATGTGGGATGTCAGTGAAGGTCTAGATGCAGCATTTGATGATATTGAAGAATTAGCTAAAAAATGTAAATTTAAAGATTGTGCTCACGGTAAAGAGCCAGGTTGTGCAGTAAAGACTGCATTAGAAAATAGCGAGCTTTCTAAGGAAAGATGGGAGAATTATATGAAGATAAAAAAAGAGGCGGAATTTGCACAAAGAAAAGAAAGCAAAATACTTCAAGCCAAAGAGAAAGCAAAGTTCAAGAATATATCTAAAACTCAAAAAGAATTAAAGGGGAGATTTTAAAATGCAAGAAACAAAATTAAATGAATTCATTTGCCTAAAAGAATATATAAATAAGGAAGAATATGATGAGATAAACAGATTAGAAAAGCTTTGTAATCAGGAAAATGGGGTTAATTTGAAATTAGAATTGGATTATAAGCTAAGCCTATATGATGAGAACAATAAAAGTGATATTGGATTAAAAAGTATAAATGAATTTCTATATTATATAGATGGAAATTTAGCAGCCTATATTGGAATTTCAAGTTTTGGTGGTAGAGGCATAGGTGAAATAAATGGTATGACTCATCCTAAATGGAGAAAGAAAGGGATCTTTGAAAAACTTTTTAAACTTGTAATAGACGAATGCAGCAAAAGAAATTTTAAGAAGATATTATTATTAACAGATGGTAAGTCTGATTTAGGAAGTGAATTTATAAAAAATCATGGAGGAAACTATGACTTCTCAGAATATAGGATGAAGTTAACTGATAAAGTTTCTTTAGGAAATGTTAACTCTGTTAATTTAAGAAAAGCTGAGAATAGAGACAAAAATGAAATCAGAAGACAGGATTCAATATTTTTTAGTGATGAAGAAGAAATTGAAGATTCTTTAAATGATAACGAAGCAAATAGTTCAATAGATCAAGAAGTTTCAATTAATAATGTATATATGGCAGAGGTTAATGGTGAAGTTATTGGAAAAATTAAAATTGAATATGAAGAGAATTCAGCTTTTATATGTGGATTTGGAATTCTGCCATGGTTTATAGGAAAAGGATATGGAAAAGAAACATTAAAGGAAGCCTTAAAATTAATAAATAATAAGGAAATAGTAGATATTGAATTGGATGTAGAATCAAAAAATGATAGAGCTCTTAATATATATAAATATTTCGGATTTAGAGAAGTTTCTGTAATGGATTATTATAAATACAGATAATTATAATATGAGAGTTATATAATAGTGTAAAATCAAATGCATTTTTCTTTAGGAATGCATTTGATTTTATTTAAGCTATATAAGTTGCGTTAAAGAATTCATATTGTATATTTTGTGTTTGTATTCATGCAAACAATAGTGCTGTACTTTCATTATCACAACTTATGTAATATCTATGCACCTTTATCAATATTATGGCTAATGGAATTAGTCCATTTGCCACATCTGTCTCCAAAACATCCAATTATAGTCTCGTCATCTTTTATTCTTACAACTTCACATCTATTAGAACAGCCATCGCATTCAAAGCTGTTAGAAATAAAATTGGAATCTGCTATATCAAAGCCTTTAAAATTTGTTGAACCAGTTTTAAGAACAGTTTCTTTTGCAATTATTGCTGCACCTATAGCACCCATAACATTATAATGTTCAGGAATATAGACTTCACAGCCTAAAGCTTTTTCAAAGGAGGCTTTCATTCCTTTATTTGCAGCTACACCGCCTTGAAAGAATATCTTAGGAAATATGTCTTTTCCTTTAGCAATATCATTGAGATAATTTCTAACAAGAGCTTCACATAAGCCATTTATTATGTCAGCTTCATCATAGCCAAGCTGTTGCTTATGTATCATATCAGATTCAGCAAAAACCGCGCATCTTCCAGCTATTCTTAAAGATGTTGTTGATTTTAATGCATAATTTCCGAATTCTTCTATTGGAATACCAAGTCTTTCCGCCTGCCTATCAAGAAAAGAGCCAGTTCCCGCGGCGCACACATTGTTCATAGCAAAATCTATAGGTATTCCTTCCCTTAAAATTATAATTTTTGAATCCTGCCCCCCTATCTCTATAATAGTTCTTACATCTTCATCAATGCTAAGAGCTGCACACGCATGAGCTGTTATCTCATTTTTTACTGCATCTGCACCTATTATAAATGAGGAAATCTGCCTTCCGCTGCCTGTAGTTCCAACAGCTTTTATTTGTTCATCCGAATATTTTTCTTTTAAAATTTTGAAGCCTTCTTGAATGGCATTTATAGGTTTGCCTTTTGTTCTTAAATATAGTTTATCTATAACTTCAAGATTATTATTTAAAAGAACAATATCTGTACTCACTGATCCAACATCAACACCTAGATAATACATTTTGTTTTCTCCTTTCTAATAAGTCTAAAAATGCTTCTATTCTTGTAATATATCCGCCTTCCCCTGTCATTTCATCAACGACTAGGGTTAAGATAGGAAAATCTTTATCTTTAGATATAGCAGGAAGCAGAGCTTTACATACAATTTCAGGCATGCACCCCATGGGGAATATTTGAATAGCACCATCGAAACCTTCTTTAGTTGCCATTACTGCTTCGCCAATGCATTCTCTGCCATGTCCTCCAATATATAAAGGTAAGTATTCCCTAGAGGCTCTTCTTATATCTAAAGAATTAAGGTTAAAAACTGACATTAAACAATCTTTTGCCCACCAGCTTGGGGTTAATCTCCTCTTAGTTGAAACCCCATAATCCATAAGTTTATCTTCAATATAAAGATTGGAAAATGGTTCTATGATA